>JAUWSZ010000433.1 GCA_030609865.1 bacterium
AGTCGGTTGGGTTGGGACGAGGTGTCGCAGGACGGCCCCTTTTCGCTCGCCCACAGTGCGTCGATAATGCAGAGTTGCTGACGGGGGAAGAGGACTTCCCCGGATTTTGTGCTCAGATCCCCGAGGACTTGAGGGGTCTTGTTGATGGAGATCAGGTAATCCGTGGCTCCGAAAACGTGAGCCCATTTCGGGCTAAAAGTGCCCAGGTGGTTCTTCATCGACATAGTGAACCCGCCAAACTTGTCTCCGTGGCCCTTGCACAGGGCGATGTTGATCAGGATGTCGACTTCCCCCGTGACGAGGTTGGTGAGGCAGTCGGCCTTCTTGTTTCCCCCCCTCCAGGGGGAGGGGACCGAAACAGGCGTTTCGATACCGCCCCACTGGCCGACGATGCGGCATCCTTCGGGCAGGCCCGAAAAGGGGGTCTTTTCGGTCAGGTCGGCTCCATGCTTGCCGTCGTAGATTCGTATCTGGTTCGCCTTGACGTTCATCTCTTCGACGAGAACGCGGCACATCTTCGCCATCACGGCGCTTCGCGTGTGTTGACGAGCGATGTTGTTGGTCTTGATCGCTACCACCACGTCGCTCCAGGCCTTGCCCGGCGGTTTGAGGAGGATTGCCTTCCATGCGTCCCGGACCTCCTTTTCACCGGTCAAGGCCACGGCCATCCGGTCCAGGTTCTCTTCCACGGCCCGGGCGATCACGAGTCCCTCCTGGTGGGTCCAGGGGCAAACGGGCACGACCTCCCTGGTCATCCCGGGATCGTGCACCCCCACCACTCGGAGTCCGTCGACATTCGGGTGGGGGCAACTGCCCTCGCGGACGCCCGCTGCAGATTTCGGGAGGAAGAGATGCGGGGCAACCCCGAAAACAGCGGCACCGGTGATCGAGTTCTTGAGGAAGCCCCTTCGAGAGATGCGGGCAGGGAGAACGGCTTTCATGGCTTACCCTCTCTGGAATGGATGTTTGCGGGACGGACGATGGACGCCTTTCTTTGACAGGGGTCCCCGTTTCCTTTTACACTGTATTCATTGAGATGTATCCCCCCTGCTCTTGGATTCAATGCGAATTCCCCCTTCGACAGGGTGTCGCGCAGGTTGCAGAACGGTATTACAGAAAGGAACCCGGGATGCTCTTCGATTCCGTCCCGCCGGATGAGCGAAAGTACACACTTCAGGATACGTTCACGTTTTCCTGTCACAAGGAACTGAGCTGTTTCAGCGCGTGTTGCCGAAACAAGCACCTGCCTTTGTCCCCCTATGACGTGCTCCGGTTGAAGAGGGCCTTGCGTCTCGACTCGGATACGTTCCTGGTGGAGTACGCGGTCTACGCGTTGGATCCCCGTTCCGGCTTCCCGGTCATTTCCTTGAAGATGAGAGAGGATGAGCAAAAGACCTGCCCCTTCGTTTGCGACGAGGGCTGCAGGGTGTACAACGACCGACCGACGGCCTGTCGCCTGTTCCCCATGGGCAGGGCGTCCAAGTCCGGAGGAAACGGGGAGACGAGGGATCAGTTCTTTTTCCTGCAGGACATACCGGGTTGTCTGGGGAAGGGCGAGACGAAGACGTGGAGCGTGGAACAGTGGCTGAAGAATCAGGGGGTCCTGCCCTACATGGCGATCAACGACAAGATGCTGAATCTCCTCTTCCACCCGAAGCGCGAGGTCGGAAAACCCCTGAACGATCATCAACTGCAGAAGCTCATCGTGGCCTGCTACAACCTGGATGAGTTCCGCACCTTTGTTGCGGAGACGAAGCTGCTGGACGCCTCCCGGGTAGACGCCGAGACGCGTTCGAGGATCGAAAAGGAAGAGACCGCCCTGCTCATGTTTGGTCTGGCGTATCTCACGGCCACCCTCTTTGAATAAGAGGCGCCTCTATCTCGTCCTCGTCGTCGTCCTCGTCCTCGATCATGTGCCGTGCCCGTGCCCGATTTTGTCTGTCAGCTATTAGCTATTAGCCTTTAGCTATTAGCCCGCCCCGCCCCTCTTTCGCGTGCATCCCGTGGGGGGAGGTTGGGAGCTAACAGCTAAGAGCTAACGGCTAACAGCCAAGGCTTACGGAGCTTCTATTTCGTCGCCCGGCTCAGCTCCTCGATTTCCATCGGTTTTCCCCTGACAAGATCGCGTATGCTGATCTTGTACAGAAAAAACCGTCGGTCCGGATAGAAGGCCATCAACTCGTCGTTCTTCCTCCCCATGTCCACTGCCACCAGATTGTCGTCGTCGAAATCAAGGTCGTTGCGGGTGCGCAAATAGACCGAATCGATGTCCACCTTCGGGTCCGACTCGGAGGGGGCGAGCAGGATGATGCTGTCGTGAGTGCCCCGTTCCCCGAGGTGGGCGCCTGCGTTCTGGATGATTCTCATGTGGCGAACCATGTCGGGGACAAAGCGAACGAGCACGGCGGACAGGCCGATCGAATAGACGTACGTCAAAACGGTCAGAAGGGCGAGCCCGCCGCGAAGAGAGGCCTTCCCCCTCGAAGCGAGGCGCAGGAAGGCTACCGCAATCAGGATGTAGGTAATCCCAACGGCCGGAAAATAGTAACGCGGACCGAACTGCACACCGCCCCAACTGTTGTAGAACATGTATCCCATCCACAAGGAGACGGCCGACCCGAGCAGCAGGAAGTCCCACCCTCTTCTGCCGCGGAGGAACAGGGGCAGGAACATGAAAATCGGGGCAAGCGGAAAGAGGCTGTAGTTTAACGCCAACACCCTGTTGATCGTCCAGGTAACCCTTTGCTTCAGCGTGAACAGGTTATGAATACCGAGGGGGCGCACCTTGACGAAATTCTCTGACAGGTAATTGTCATCGTCCACGTACACCTTGAAGGGCACTTGTGTGGGGGATCCGGTGACGGTGTTGTGGTGCCAGCTCGTGAAAGAGAAGAACAGGACCAGACAGATGACGCTGCTGAGGATCAGCTTGTGCCTTGGGTAGACGCTTCCCTTCAGGAACCGGTAGGCAAAGACCATGAAAAACGGCAGAAGCATGGACAATTCTATTTGATGGATGACCGGTATGGCCGCCGTGATGCATCCGAGCAGGACATACGCATAGGTTCTCGTCTCCCCACGTTCCAGCCGGATGAAGATCAGCAGAAAGGCCATGAAGGCGACCAGATTGGCCTGGTGGGGAAGATACGTGCCGGAGTGGAAGACGACAAATGGAGAGACGGCCATCAGGGTCGCAGCCAGGAGGCCTGCCCGATGCCCGTAGATGGAACGTCCCACCTGGTAGGTCAGGACAACCCCGAGGGCCGTGCACAGAGGAGAAATCACCCATGGGATCCCCATCAGGATGCCCGGCACCAGCATTAGCGACCACCCCACGGGCATGATGGAGAACAGCCTCCCGTCGTGCTCCGCAATGAATGCGCACCGGAAGAACGCGTGCAAGGGATGGGAAGGGACGGTCCATTCTCCTCGGGCAAGGATTCTCGCCTGGTAGAGGTAAGCGTACTCGTCCGGCGTGAGCGGATAGTCGAGAAAGGCGAGACGCTCCACCAGGATATAGAGGAAGAGAGTGACAAGAAAAAGGATCCAGGACGTGTGTCGGCCCGGCCTTTCCTGCGCCCCGTCGGGATGCAGCATCGGTTGCGAGATCCGTTTCCAGCACAGGGAAGCCAGGAAGAGGGAGACGCCGACGGCGATGAGCCCCCAATGTGCCGCCGCGGTCATGGATCGAAGAACAGGGGGGAATTCCTCGAAGGCGACAAGATACGGCAGCCTCGCAACTCGTCCCTGATCCTGAAAAAACACGGCCCCGGCCAGGGCCAGCAGGCCTGCCATGCCGAGCAGGGCACGCGTCCAATTCGACCTTGTCATCAAATCCGGGTCTCTCCCGCGAGTTACGGTCGGTCATGTATAGAACCCCCCTTGGACAGTCAAGAATCTCCAAGGACAGAGGCGAAAGGGATCAGGG
>JAUWSZ010000467.1 GCA_030609865.1 bacterium
TATCTTCCCTTCTGCTCGAAATATTCTCCGATGTTTTCGAGGACGTGCTGACCTTTGGCGTGCCGGATCCGTACTGGGGGGCCAAGATCGTCTCCTTCGTAAGGCTGAGCTCGGGCAAGAAGCTGATGGAAACGAAAGAGATCCGCAGCAGGTGCAAAGGAAAGATGGCCGAGTACGAGATCCCGAAGGAAATTCTCGAGTGGGAGGGCCCATGGCCGATGACCGTGGTGGGGAAGATGGACTTCAAGACACTGGAGAAGGCCCTGGAGGAACGCCTGGCCAAACCGGACTGAAAGGGACAAATCATGGAGAAGGACTCTGTCTATAACGAACTGTACAGAAAACTGTCTGTTACCCCCACCGGGGTGCCGAAAGAGGAAAATCTTTTGGAGATCTTAAGGGTCCTCTTTACCCCCGAGGAGGCGGGGTTGGCGCTGATTCTCCCGTTTATGCCTACCCCCCTTTCCGATATTGCCGATGCTGCCGCGATGGATTTGGAGGCTGCAGAACGGTCCTTGTCGCATATGGCGGACAAAGGGCTGGTATACGCCTCTGAAGAAAACGGGATCCCCATCTTTATGCTTTTTGGTGTATCTTGGACCCTCTTTAAATATCCAGTGGTGAGCAAAGTTCCTGGAGTGGATTATCAAAGACTAAGACTGTTGTGCAAGGAGTTTCTCGCAGAGGGCACTTTAGTAGGCGAAGGTACATTGAATGCAGAGGGGAAACATGTCCCCATCGGCAGGATTCTCCCGATTCAAGAGAACTTGTCTTCGGAAACAGAGGTGCTCCCACAGGACCTCGTCTATCAGTATATTGATCGGGCGGAAGTGACCAGTGTCAGTGAATGTGCCTGCAGAAAGATCGTGGGCGCTTGTGACTCCCCCAAAGAAGTCTGCATAGCCTTCGGACGCCAGGCGAAATACCTCGTAGAGAGAAACATGGCCCGCCTTATCGATAATCATGAGGCCAAAAGGATTCACAAAATGGCCAGTGACGCCGGCCTTGTGTCTGTCACATCCAACACGAAGGACGAGATCGGTATAATCTGTCACTGCTGTTCTTGTTGCTGCGCACAACTAGGGGCGGCTACGAGGCACGGACGTTATGAGCTTGTCCCCAAAGGGGCCTATATCGCGTCGATTGATGAGGACGATTGTAACGGCTGTGGTTCCTGTTTGGGCAAGTGCCCCATGAAGGCAATCAACTCGGGGAATGCAGGGGGCGACGAGACGGCCAGAATAGACCTAGACAAGTGTATCGGTTGCGGCCTCTGCGTATCATCATGTCCTGACGACGCCATATCCCTCGTTCAGAGGTCGCCACTTCCTGACGTGCCGAAAGATGTTGTTGCATGGATGGAGAAGGCGGTTGAAACAAGAGGTGTGAAAGAGGCGTTTCTAAAAGAACTGCAAATAAGGAAGAGGGGGGTGTAGCTGCACTTTAGGGGACGTTGTATAATTCATTAACTTAGCAGGAAAGTTAATGAATTAAAGAACGTCCCCTAATCTGCTTGTTGCCGATTTCTCAGACGTGCGGTTTCTTCTTCATCGATCCGGAGAGGATGCTCCAGAAGCACTACACCGTACTCTTCCCGGGCCCGTCGAAGGCTGACCAGGCCTTGCTCCACGTCGCGCAGGACCTTTTCCGGGTCTCTTGCCGTGGGCGGCCCGTAGCCTCCTCCTCCTGCTGTCTTCAGGACCACCCTCGTTCCCGGCTCGACCCGCAGGGTCACCTTGGTCGGCAGGGCCTTCTCTTCTCCACCCGGCGTGATGATTCGGCAGTCAGAACTCCCGCCCGGGCCGCCTCCGCAAAGCCCCCAGGGGCGCAGTGCCCTCCTTTCGGTGCCCAAGGTGATCACTGCCTCGTGGCCCAGGATGGTGATCTCCCGGGTCATCCCCATGCCGCCACGCGCCCTGCCCGGGCCTTCCGAATCCGCCACGAGCCCATACCGTTCCACCCGGAGGGGGTAGGCGATCTCGATGACCTCTGCCGGAGCGTTTCTCGTGTTGGTCATGTTCGTGTGCACGCCGTCCATCCCGTCCTGGTCTTCCAGGGCCCCGTGCCCGCCTCCGTATGTCTCGACGTAGGTGTAATACTCGCCGGTCCGGGGATCCACGCCGCCGATCGTGAAGTTGCTCATGCTCCCGGTGGACGCTGCGGGCACCCTTTCCGGCACCGCCTTGGCCAGGGCGCCGAGCACCACATCCGCGATCCGCTGGGAGGTGTTGATGTTTGCGTTCGAGACGGGTGCCGGGAAATTCGGGTTCACCAGGGTGCCGGCCGGCGTGATGACCTCTACCGGACGGGACGATCCCTCGCTCGACGGGAGTTCCGGATCGATGATTGACTTCAACGCGAAATAGACGCAAGCCAGGGTGACCGCGCGTGTAGCGTTGACCGAACCCTTTGCCTGCTTGTCCGTTCCTGTGAAATCGACCCGAATACGGTCCTCCTCGATGGCAAGGGTGGCCGCAATCTTCATTCGATCTTCAGAGATTCCGTCCCCTTCCAGGAAATCCTCGAAAGAGAAGACCCCTCTGGGCAGCTCTCGAATACGGCTGCGCATCCGCCGTTCCGCATAGTTGATGATCTCCTCCATGTAGAAGCTTGTCTTTTCCGGTCCGTGTTTGGAGACGATCTCGCCGAGCCTTCGCTCGCCCACGTTGTTCGCAGCCATCTGGGCCTGGAAATCCCCGTAGGTTTCGTATCGGGTCCGGACGTTGTGAGCGATCAGGGCCATGATCGTGTCGTCCACCTGTCCCCGTTTTCTCAGCTTGATCGGGGGAATCCGAAGGCCTTCCTGGAAGATCTCTGTGGAGATGGTCGGCATGCTTCCGGGCGTCATGCCTCCCACGTCCACGTGGTGTGCGAGGTTGGCCAGGAGGGCTATGCATTGGCCCTCAGCGAACACGGGCGTTAGCATGCAGATGTCCGGCAGATGGGAACCGCTGATGTAGGGGTCGTTCGTGATGACCGCATCCCCCGGTTCGAGCTGTTCGACCGGGAAACGCTCCAGGGTCTTCTTGACGACCGACACCATCAGTCCGAGGTGGAGGGGGATGTGCTCGGCCTGCGCCACGAGGTCTCCGCGGGCCGTGTAGATTGCGGTCGAGCAGTCCCGCCGGTCCTTGATGTTGGTCGACAGGGAGGCCCGGATTAGCGCCGCCCCCATCTCCTCGGCAACGGACTGGAAGCCGTTTCTCATTACCTCCAGGGTGATCGGGTCTGTCCGCTGCTTCATGCCTTGCCTCGTATGAGCAGGTTTCCGTAGCGGTCTGCCACAGCCTGGTATCCGGGAAGGACCACGATCGTGGAATCCATCTGCTCCACGATCGCAGGTCCCCGCATCTCCACTCCCTCGGGGAGCAGATCACGCACGTAAATCGGTGACCTTACGGTTCGACCCGCGAAATAGACCTCCCGCGTGCCGACCGCCTCCAAGGCCCGTTGTGTCCGGGCTGCCCTCTTCTTGACACGGAATTCCGGAAGCCTTCCCAGGGCAACCACTCTCAAGTTGACGAATTCGACTGCCTCCACGTTGCGGGCGTAGCCGTAGGCCTTCTCGTGCAGCCTGTGGAAGTCGTCTGTAATCGCCGCCAGATCGTTCCCTGTCAGCGAGCCTCCCTGCAGAGGAACGGACAACTCGTAAGACTGCCGGATGTACCGCATGTCGGCCGAACGGATCAGCGCCATCGA
>JAUWSZ010000253.1 GCA_030609865.1 bacterium
AGGGCGGCGGAAGGCACTTCCACCATGATGCCGATCTCCAACTCCGGGTCGAAGGCCTGGTTTTTCTTCGCCACCTGCTCGTTCGCTTCTTCGAACAGCACCTTCGCCCGGTTTAACTCGTCCAAGCCGGACATCATCGGGACGAGGATCCGGACCTTCCCATAGTGGCTGGCACGCAAGATGGCGCGCAGCTGGTCCTTGAAGATCGCGGTCTCCCGGAGGCAGTATCGGATCGACCGCAACCCGAGGGCCGGATTCATTTCCTTCTGGAGGTGGTTGATGTTGGGTGATTTGTCGGATCCGAAGTCAAAGGTGCGGATGGTCACCGGGAAAGGAGCCATCCGTTCCAGGACACTCTTGTAGACCTGGAAGTGCTCCGCTTCGCTCGGGATTCTCCCCTGGCCGAGACAGAGGAACTCGGTTCGATACAGTCCGATTCCTTCCGCCCCGTACTCCCGCACCGCACCGACCTCCTCGACCATCTCGACATTCGCGGTCAGGGAGACCCGCCGACCGTCTTTTGTCTCTGCCGGGAGGTCTCTTTCCTTCAGGAGGGCCTTCTCCAGGTGGTCGTACTGCAGACCCCGTTCCCTGTACTGTGTGGCCGTCTCCCGTGTCGGATTGACGATGACAAGGCCTTCCCTGCCATCCAGAATGATCCGATCTCCCCTCGACACCAGCTGAGAGGCCCTTTCCGCACCCACCACGGCGGGAATCTTCAAGGCCCTCGCCAAGATCGCGGTATGCGAGGTCCTTCCCCCGATATCCGTGACGAACCCGACAATCTTCTCCCGGTTCATCCGGGCCGTATCGGCAGGGGAAAGGTAGTGGGTGAACAGGATCACTTTCTCGTCGATGTCATCCAGGGAATCCTCATCGCTCCCGGAAAGGTGTTTCAATATCCAGTTGTTGAGGTAGTCGAAGTCAGACTTTCTTTCCCGCAGGTAATCGTCATCAATCGTGTCGAACATCTTCTTGTAGTTGTCAAAGGCGGTGAACAGGGCCCATTCCGCGTTCTTCCTCTCCGAGAAAATCATCTCGGTGACGGCGTCCAGAAGCATGGGATCTTCCAGGATCATCAGGTGCGAATTGAAGATGTAGACGTGTTCGTTGATGTTCTCATGACCCAGGGCTTCCTTGATCTTCACCAGGTCCGCCTTGGATCTCTCGATCGCCGTCCGAACCCGTTTGACCTCCCTCTTCACCTGTGTCGCGGGGATGTAGCGCTTGCTGAACTTGGTCTTTCTGAGATCCAGGACGTGGGCCTTCCCCTCGGCAATGCCGGGGCCGGCACCGATGCCCCAGATCCTTCTCTCTTTTCGCCCTGCCACTATCTATTCCTCGTCGAATTTATTCTCGATCAGGTCGCCCAGGGCCCGTATGGCATCCTTTTCGTCGGGGCCCTCTGCCTCAACCTGGATGACGTTCCCTTGGGCTGCGGCCAGCATCATGATGCCCATGATCGATTTTCCGTTCACCTCGACGCCGTCCTTCATTACACGAATCGTGCTCTGGAACCCATTCGCAGCCTTCGCGAGTTTTGCGGCCGGACGCGCGTGAATCCCCAGCCGATTCTTGATCGTGAATTCCTTTACGGCCATGACAAGTTCTTACGCGACAGAGCAGCCTTACTGGTTATACCGTGCGATTCGCATCCGACATCTTGTCCCGTTGCTCGAGAATCTCTCGAGCCAGATAGATATTCTCCCGACCGCAACGCATGGCGATGCCCGCCAGTTCCGCAAGGCCTGCGTCCTTCCGGGAGGAGAGGATCTGCAGGATCATGGGCAAGTTCATGCCCGTAAGCACCTCGACCATCGGATCCTCCAGGAGAGAAAAACAGAGATTCGCGGGTGTACCGCCGAACATATCCGTGAGGATGAGGATCCCCTCGCCCTGGTCGATCTCTTTCCGTGCCCTTCGGATGTCCTCCATGACTTGCTCTTCATCGATCGGTTCGGCCAGGGAGACGACTTGCACACCTTTCACGGGTCCGACGATTTCCAGGGAAACCTCAAGGAACGATTCGGCTATCCTTCCGTGAGAAACCAAAAGAAGCCCAACCATGTCGCAACCTTTCTGTTGTCCATCCGAGGGATCTCCGGCCGGATTCGAGCGAGCCGGATCTCACCCCTACTGGATGTCTCTGTGAAAAACCTTCGGCGAAACCCCTCGCAAGCGAAGACGTTCCTCCAAGGCGCAGACCACCGCCACGGAGCGATGCCTTCCTCCGGTGCATCCCACCGCGAGAACGAAGTAGGCCCTGTCCTCCTTCTCGTAGAAGGCAACCACCTCTTCGATCAGCTGCAGGAATGCCTCCAGAATCTCACCGGCTTTGGGGTCGTTCCGAATGTATCCTTGCACTTCCGGGTCACGGCCGTCTCGATCCTTCAACACAGGATCGTAGTGAGGATTCGGCAGGAACCGAACATCCATGATCAGATTCGCCTGAAGGGGCAGACCTTTTGCATAACTGAACGATGTGATCTCGACCTGGAGGCGCTGCTCTTGCCCTTCGGACGGACCCCCAAGGACCTGAATGTAGTTACGGAGCTGATGAATGTTGAAGGAGGAGGTGTCGATGACCTTGTCCGCCGCCTGTCGCAGTCCGGACAGCTGTTCCTTCTCCCATTCGATGCCTTCCAGGAGCGTCCGATCCTCGGCCAGGGGGTGCCGCCGACGGGTCTCCTCGAAGCGCCGTATCAGAACCTGGGTCGTCGTCTCGAGAAAGAAGACCTCCGGCTTGATGCCCCTTTCCCGGACGGTTTGGAACACCCGAGGATGCTCCCGCAAAAAAAGCCTTTCTCGCATATCGATGCCCACAGCCAGCCCTTCCACGGTCTCTCCCGATTGCTCCACGTAATCGACAAGCCCGGGGAGCATTTTTACCGGGAGGTTGTCGACGCAGAAGAATCCCATGTCCTCCAGGGCATGAAGCACAGAGGTTTTCCCCGAACCCGACAACCCGGTGATGATCAGCAATCGCATCTCAACGTCGTCCGCAAGAAACGAATCAGTTTCCAGGTACCTGGAGTTCCTCCCCATCCTCTCGCGTCAGAATCGCGTACACGTCCTCTTTGGAGCCCGCGTGCAGGAGCTCCTCGCGCACGGAGGGTCGTTTCAGAAGCCGGGAGATCTTGGCGAGGGCCTTCAGGTGCACACCGGCCGAATTTTCGGGCGCAAAGAGGAGGAAGAGCAGGGAAACAGGCTGGTCATCCACCGCTTCGAAGGCAACACCGCGAGCGCTCCTGCCGAAGCAGGCGATGAGTTCCCCCAAATCACCCATCTTTCCGTGTGGAATCGCCACCCCCTCTCCCACACCGGTGCTGCCCAGCCTTTCGCGATCGAGCAGAATACCCACCATCCGGTCCCTGTCCAACGTCGGGTGGAGGGAGACGAGCGCCGTACAGAGCTCCTCCAACACCTCCTTCTTGTTCGTTGCCTTCAAGTCACTGACAACAGCTCTCGGGTCCAAGAAGTCTGACATCTTCATCACCGATCACCATCCCTTTCGCGCCTCGGCCGCTTCCACCCTTCCCGGCTCCTTCCTGTGTAAGCAACCAAACGGCTCGGCACAAGGAAACCTAGGGGTGCGGTTTCTTCACGCAGTT
Source organism: bacterium (assembly GCA_030609865.1). The sequence continues at coordinate 3,612 of JAUWSZ010000253.1, forward strand.
CCATACGTCCTTTTTGCTTTGGTTCCTCGGCTGGGTGCGTCGCCCCCAGGCAAGCCGTTGAGAAAGCCCATCGGCCCCCCCCTAGAAAAGGTTCTTCCGCTTCATGGAGGGCAAGATGCCGAGGCTCTCCCGGTATTTCGCGACGGTTCTCCGCGCGATGTCAACGTCCGAGGCCTTGAGGATGCTGACGACCTCCTGGTCGCTGATCGGTTTCTGCGGATCTTCCTGGTCAATGATTTTACGAATCCTCTCCTTGATCGTCTCCGAGGATATCTTCTCTCCGGCTCTTTGCGTGATGCTGCTCTTGAAGAAATACTTCATCTCCAGGATGCCCTGCGGCGTATGAATGTATTTGTTCGTGGTCACCCGGCTGATGGTGGATTCATGCATTTCGATGTCTTCAGCCACGTCTCGCAAGACGAGCGGTTTCAGACAGGCGATCCCCTTGTCCAGGAACTCCCTCTGGAAATTCACGATGCTGCACGCCACCTTGTAGATCGTACGCTGCCGTTGATGGATGCTCTTGATGAGCCAGGCAGCCGATCGCAGCTTGTCTTGAATATACTCTCTTGTATCGGTTCCGGCCATGTCGCGCTTCGCCAGGATGTTCTTGTAGTACCCGCTGATCCGGAGTTTGGGAAGCCCATCTTCATTCAGGACCACCACATACTCGTCGTCCACTTTGTAGACGTACACGTCCGGTATGATGTAGAGCGGTTCTTCCCCCGAATACGCCCTCCCCGGTTTCGGCTCGAGATGCGTGATGATCTGAACCGCCGAAAGCACGTCCTCCAGAGGCTCTCCGAGTTTTTTGGCTATAATATCGTAGCGTCTCTTCTCGAGTTCCTTGATATGATCCTTGAGGATCGCCTCGACCGTCGTGTTCCCCACCCCGAGCCGCCTTGCCTGCAGGACAAGGCACTCCTGCAGATTTCTGGCGGCCACCCCGGGTGGATCGAGTTCCTGGACCCGGGCAAGGACCTGTTCGACAAAGGGGATATCCATACCGCAGGCATGGGCGATCTCCTCCACCGAACAATCCACGTACCCGTCGTCGTTCAGATTCCCGACGATCATTTCAGCCGCCTCGACCTCCACCTCCGAGAGGTGGCTCAACCGGAGTTGCCACACGAGATGGTCGACCAGAGACGTCTTCTTCGTCAGCGTGGCTTCCACGCCCCTTCCGGGCTCCTCTTTCGGCGCTATCGGTCTGGGAAAATACTCGTAGTTCTGCATGTATTCATCCCAGTTGATGTCCTTGACCCCCTCCAGCTCTCCTTTGACCTCTTCCGGCCCTCGATCCTTCTGATTCTCCCGGTCCTCCGGCGCCAGGGAGGATTTTTCCATATCCACCAGGGAGGACTCCTCGAGGAGAGGATTCTCCTGCAGTTCCTCGCTCGCCAGGTCAACGAGTTCCAGGCGGGAGAGCTGGAGCAGCTTGATGGCTTGCTGCAACTGGGGCGTCATCACAAGCTGTTGAACAAGCTTCATGCTCTGTTTCAGTTCAAAGGCCATCTTTCTCCCTGCTCTTCACGAATCCCCTAGCAGGCCGTTGAAAAA
>JAUWSZ010000303.1 GCA_030609865.1 bacterium
CGCAGAAGGTCACGAGCGAATGGGACCTCTGGTCAGAACGAATACAGAAGGTTCCTGCGGATGCGATCGACCCGGCGGGCCCATTTCCTTCCTACGTGACCCCTGACGAAAACGTGTTGACCTGGATCAATTACTTGAAAACATACCAACCGCCGACCGTTGCCGAAGTGGCCATTGACGAGGCCCTGACAACGTTCAGAGTGCCCCTGGCCAGTGTGCTCTGTCTGCTGGTGCTGGTTCCCCTCGCTGTGCAAATCGGAAAACACCGGCGGAATGCCGGATGGGTAGCTTTGCTCACGGGATTGGCCGTGCTGTTCATTGCCGGAAGTGTTCTCCTTTATCCCTTCTTAAGGGTAGCGGTGGCCAGACCGGCCGCCCTGGCACCGAAGATGACGGATGAGAATGCGGTGGTCGTGTTGAACAGTCTGCTCAGGAACATCTACCGGTCCTTCGATTTCCGGGAAGAGGAGGATGTCTACGACAGGCTGGCCACGAGCGTCACCGGAGACCTGCTTTCGGATATCTACCTCCAGAACCGGAAATCCCTGGTCGTAACCCAGGCCGGGGGCGCCAGGGCCCGCGTGCAGGAGGTCGAGATCCTGGATGTGGATGTGCATCATCTCGACGGCCGTCCCCTGGGCCTCTTGTTCCACACCCGGTGGACTGCCATGGGTACGGTGGGCCACTGGGGGCACATCCACATGCGCAAGAACCAGTACGAAGCCAACATCAACGTGGAGCCCGTGGACGGCGTCTGGAAGATCACAAATCTCGAGTTGCTCGAGGAAACGCGGATTGATCCCTATGGGCAGACAGCGTCGTGAAAAGGTGGAGCGAAGCCGCAGCTAGAAAACACCATGGCAGAGACCCACGCAGACGAGAATGAGGGATCACAATGATTCACATCGATGACCTGGAGTTCCACTACCGGAAGGGCGAATTCCGCTTGCGGATGCGCGAATTCGCGGTCGCCAGGTCCGAGAAGGTCGCGGTCATCGGGCCGAGCGGCTCGGGCAAGACAACCCTGCTCAACCTGATTGCCGGGATCATCACACCGCGCACCGGCCATGTCAGCGTGTCGGAGGTTCGAGTCAGCGGGCTCAGCGATTCCGAGAGGCGGGACTTCCGCATCACCAACATCGGGTTCGTGTTCCAGGACTTCGAGCTTCTCGACTACCTCAACGTTCTCGACAACATCTTGCATCCCTACCGGATTACCGGTGCCCTCAGGCTGGACCGGGAAGTGCGTGCCCGTGCAGAAACGCTTGCCCGGGAGATGGGAATCGGGGACAAGCTGAAACGGGCCGCCGGTGATCTTTCCCACGGGGAAAAGCAGCGTGCCGCCATTTGCCGGGCCCTGCTGCCCCGGCCGAACCTGATCCTTGCCGACGAGGCCACAGGCAACCTCGACCCGGTCAACAAGATTCGAATCCTCGACCTGCTCTTCCGGAGCGTGGAGGATCATGATGCGACCCTGCTGGCCGTGACCCATGACCATGAGCTTCTCAAGCGGTTCGGCCGGGTTGTGGACTTTCAGGATTTTCACGTCGGAGAGGCCCGATGATCGACAGCCTCTACATTGCCTGGAAGTATGTGGGCTTCAACAAAATGAGGACCGCCACCCAGGTGGCCTGCATCACGCTGATCTCCTTTCTCCCGGTTTCCCTGCAACTCCTGCTCGACGAAAGCGAACGGCAACTCATGTCCCGAGCCGTTGTGACGCCCCTGGTCATCGGGGCCAAGGGAAGCTCCCTCGATCTGGTCATGAACACCCTGTACTTCGGTGACGAAGTGCCTGAAAGAATTCCCAGGGAGGCGGCAGACCCGGGGGTGTGGGACACGGGCCTGGCTGTTCCGATTCCGACCTATGTGAGGTTTCAGGCCCGCGGGCACCCGATCGTCGGAACGACCCTGGACTATTTCGACTTCCGGGGCCTCAGGGTTACGGAAGGAAGGATGCTCGCCGTGCTCGGGGAATGCGTGGTGGGCACCCAGGTAGCCGAAGGGCTGGGCCTGCGCCCGGGAGACAGCCTCGTCTCGTCACCGGAAAGCCTGTTCGACCTGGCCGGAATCTATCCCCTGAAGATGAAGGTGGTCGGCGTACTCCAGAAGTCACACACGCCCGACGATCTGGCCGTGTTCGTCGATCTGAAGACCGCATGGGTCATCCAGGGGCTGGGACACGGGCACGAGGACGTGACCCGAATCAAGGATCCGACCCTCATCCTCGAACGGACCGAAGCGAACGTGGCGGCCAGCGCCAAGCTGTTCCACTTCACGGAAATCACCGAAGAGAACCTGGGCTCCTTTCACTTCCACGGTGATCTTTCCTCCTACCCTATCACGGCCGTGATTGCCGTTCCGAACGACACCAAGTCCGGGACGATCCTCAGGGGACGGTACCTGTCCAAGGAGGAAGCCCTTCAGATTGTCAAGCCGGAAGAGGTGATCGACGGCCTCCTCCAGAACATCTTCCGGATCAAGAATGTTCTGGACGCTGTGATTTCTGTAGTGGCCCTGGCGACGTTCCTGGCCCTGGTCCTCGTCTTTGCCCTGTCCCTTCGATTGCGACAGCGGGAGATCCAGACGATCTTCAAGCTCGGGTGCAGCCGCTTGATGATCGCGCGCCTGATCGCCGCAGAAATTTCCATCATCGTCCTGATCAGCGGCCTCTTGTGCGGGGCCATGATCTTTCTCGTCAACCAGTTTTCCAATGACCTGGTGCGGATGCTGTTCATCCGATAACAGGAGGTGTGATGAAAGCAGAAAAGACAACCACCCTTGGGATGGGCTTTTTTCTCTGCTCCGTCGTGTGCGTGCTGTGCACCGTGTTTGGCGCACCCCCTGGAGTTCGGGCAGAAGACCCAGATTCTGATCTCCTCACCGTCTACGTGGTCAACTATCCGCTCCAATACTTCGCCGAGCGTATTGCGGGGGGCCACGCCAAGGTGGTGTTCCCGGCCCCAGCCGACGAGGACCCGGCCTTCTGGACCCCTGATCTGGATACGATCGCGGCCTTTCAGAGGGCGGGTCTGATCCTGCTCAATGGCGCCGGATACGCCAAGTGGGTGGAGAAGGCATCCCTGCCCAGGTCAAGGGTCCTGGACACCTCGGCTGAATTCAAGAACGAATACATCAAGATCGCTGGGGCTGTGACGCACAGCCACGGCGCCGGAGGAGAGCACGCCCACGAAGGAGTCGCCTTCACGACCTGGATCGACTTCGATCTCGCCGCCAAACAGGCCGGGGTGATCGCGAACGCATTTGGTCAAATGAGACCGGACCTGCAGGATGATCTCCAGGGCAATTACGCAATGCTGGCGAAGGATCTGAAAGACATCGACAAGTCCATCCGGGAAATCGTCTCGAAGAACCCTTCCCAGCCGCTGATCGGGTCACACCCGGTCTACGATTATTTCTCGAGACGATACGGCCTGAACATGAAGAGTGTGCATTGGGAGCCGGATGAGATTCCCAGCAATGCGCAGTGGGCAGAACTGAAAGGCATCCTCACGAATCACCCGGCCAAATGGATGATCTGGGAGGGCAAACCGATGCAAGCCTCAGTGGAAAAGCTGAAATCCGCAGGGGTGAGCAGCCTCGTCTTCGACCCCAGTGGGAATGTGCCGCGGCAGGGCGACTTCCTGAGCGTCATGCATGAGAACGTGGAGAACCTGAAGGCGGCTTTCCAGTAGGACATTGGTGAACTACACCAACCCCTATTGAAGTGCCGTGGGTGAATCTTCAAATCTTTGAGAAAGGAAGAGGAAAATGCGGTCCTCCAATACGATGTCGATCATCGACACGAGATCGCGGCATCCTATCACCATCTTTGAACTCCAGGCTCCCGCGACAACCGCTGCGGCCCCGATACTCACCTTGCCGACGGGCCCGTGACGGCACCCGCGTGACTGGTGACAGTCCGGCCCGGTCTGCAATCGTGGCATTGTAAACAAGGAAACGCCCACGCCGTCCATCGTGATGAAACACGCTGTTTTGTGGGGTGATGATTGGATTCATTCTGCCTGAAATGCTTTCTTCTACTCCTGTTGCTGGTTGCAACCCTGGGGGGTGCGTCCGCTCAGGCCCTTGACGAGCCTGAACTGGCAGGCCAAGACAGATTCGCCACGACGGAGCAAGCCCCGGACGAGGTACCCCAAAGGACCGAGAAGGCAAAGGACGAACCGTCAGATGCGGTCGCTTCAGACAATCCCGAGGAATCCGGTCCTGAGGCGAAGAAAGAAGAGAAACTGCCCCTGGAATGGAAGTTCTACTGGCACGAGGGCCTTCATTATTGGCTCCAGCAGAAGCCCGTGTTCCACGGAGAGTTCCATATACCTGACCGGCTCAAACCCAAACCGAAGGTGGAGGGAAAGATCGGTGGCCTGCTGCAGGTGGATGCGGCTCTGTTTGCCGGCGATGACGCGTTCGAGGGGTTTTCCGACGACGTAGAACTTCGTCGTTTACGGCTCCAGACAGGGGGGAACTTCTTCCTCTGGGTTCCTGTCTACTTCAGTCTTCAATTCGATATTTCACTGGACACGTTCTATCTGAACGACTTCTACCTCCAGTTCCGGAATATTCCGTGGATCCAGACTTTCACAGCTGGAAACTTGAAGACTTCGTTCTCCCTGGAGAGACTCGAAAGCAGCAGGGATACAACGTTTATGGAGAGGGCGTCCCCTGTCGATGCCTTTGCCCCCGGGTTCAAGCCCGGCATTGAAGGCTCGGGAACCCAGTTCCAGGATCGTATGACCTGGGCCCTCGGATGGTTTGCGGACGGACAGGAAGCGGACATCGGTGACATCACGGACAGCAATTTCCGGATCGTTGGACGGGTGACGGGCCTCCCCTTTGCCATGAAAGATCTCTACAACAA
>JAUWSZ010000416.1 GCA_030609865.1 bacterium
CGACCTGAAGGAGCTGACTCATCACTGCGCGGACAACATGGCCTACTTCATGGTTCCCGGTTACATCGACGTGGTCGACCACATCCCGAGGACCGGGACATTCCGGGTACAGAAGGCGAGCATGAAGAAGCAGGGCGTAACGGATCGTACCTGGAACCGGGAAAAGGAGATGCCGGACCTGAAGCTGAAGAAGTAAGCCGCCACCGCGACCGGTTCAGGCCCTGAGCACTCGGCCGGCTCGCGATCCGGGAACGTACGACCCGTCCTTCACAACGTGCATTCCGTTCAGGAAGACGTGTGCGATGCCCTTCGGCTTCCCTGCAGGCTGGGCGTCCGTCGGAGGTGTATCGGATATCTTCTGAGGATCGAAGACCACCACATCCGCAACCTTGCCGGGAAGAAGCGCTCCCCGGTCCTTGATGCCGAAACGATCCGCACTCCCCAGGGTCATCCTGTGGATCGCGTTCTCCATGCTGAAGAACTTCCTGTCCCTTACATAGTTGCCCAGGATCTTGGGGAACGTGCCCAAGGCTGCAGGGTTCGGGTATCCCGTGCTCTTCACCACTACGTCGGTCTCGAACAGGCACGCTTCATGACGGAGCACGGATTCCAGGGGCCCCTCGTTACCCGGTTCGCCGCTGTAAGCGTGAAAGAGCATGAGCGCCCTGCCCTGACTCTCCTCGCTGAGCCTGAGCACGGCCTTCAAGGGAGATATACCCCACCTCGAGGCAATCTGCTCGACGGTGAGACCGTTCAGGTCCTCCCATCCTGGCACAGCCACGTCCATGACCTGGAAATCCCTGTAGAAGAACCCGACGAGCCCAAAGGAGATTCCGAACTCGGCCCGCAGCCTGGCCCTGGCCCACGCGCTCCTGTATCCATCCGGCAGTCCGGCAAGGAACCAGTAAGGGAATACGACGTTTATCGTGGTGTTCCCGCACGTGTAAGGAAAGGCATCGATCATGACATCCACGCCCTCTCGCCGTGCCTCGTCAACCATCCTGAGGCACGCATCCGCCGTCGGCCAACTCTTGCGCCCCACGAAGATGAAGTGTGAAAGCTGCAGCCGGATGCCGGTCTTCCTCGCAATGTCCAGCATTTCCCTCAAGGCCCTCAGATTGTGCGGCTTGAGATAAGATGCCGGATAGCACGGTGAAATCTTGGACAATGCCTTGATGTGTACGGTAACAGGTCTGTCCGATTCCTTTGCGACTTCACAGAATGCCTGAATCTCCTCGAGGGGGGAATACATCCCCGGATCGTAGCCCAGCCCAAATCTCAGTCCGCAGGCCCCCTCGTCAAAGGCGCGCCGCACCTCGTCCAGGCAGTCCTTCTGCTCGTGCGGCTTCATGGCGCCCCGCAGGGTGTCTGCTGCACGGGACCTCACCGATGCATGGCCCACCAGTTGCGCAACGTTCAAGACCGGTCCGGTTCTGTCGACGTGATCCAGAAACTCGGACACCGTGTTCCAGGTGAAATCAACCGGTCTGTCCGCCAGCATGGCGGAGTGGTGCCGAACGAGTTCCAGGGTCTCCGCTCGGACCGGTGCCGGAGAAAATCCGCAGTTCCCTCCGACCACCGTGGTCACTCCCTGCTCGAGCAGGCATCCCAGAACCGGCGGGTGATCATCGTCCCACAGCAGCCAATCCGAGTGGGAATGCATATCGACGAAGCCGGGCGAAATCACGCACCCGTCCGCATCGATCACCTCGTCGGTGGCGGGGGGTTCCTGCCCCTCCGGGATCACCGCCTCGATACGATCCCCGTCGATCAGCACGTGCCCCTTGAAGGCGGCGGCGCCCGTACCGTCGACCACTTGACCGTCTTTCAGAAGTACCGTCGCCAAGACATCCTCCTCGTTCTGAATTCGAGTGTTGTCGCCCTCAAACCTCAAGGAGCCTGACCGCGTTCTCGTGGAAGATCAGCTTTTCGAGCGCCTTGTCCCCGTTGCACGCCTTGCGCACGGTCTTGATCGCCGGAATATGGTTCCCCCAGGGCCAGTCAGACCCATACAGGACCCTCTCCGGGCCGAAAACCTCGATCAGCTTTCTGATATTGGCCGGCGGCTGAATCGTAACGTCCACATAAACGTTCGAAAAACCTCCGAGCATCGTCATCGTATCTTCCACCTGGAAAAGCCCGGCATGCCCTGAGACGAAGTTGACCTTCGGGAAGGCCGCGACGAGATCGCGCGCATAGTGGATCTCCCCGTGGGACATGACCTGATTCCGAGTCATTTCCTCGCCCAGGTAGTAGGAGGACACTCCGGAATGGAAGAGCACCGGAAGGCCATGGGCGCCAAAGGCCTCCACCACATCAAAGGTCCGCTTGCTGTTGAGCGGCTCTTTCTGGATGATCGGGTGGAGCTTCAGGCCCCGTGCGCCTGCAGCGACATCCGCACTGAGAGCTTCCTGGATGTCATATTCGCGGGTGAAGTCCACTCCGGTGAACGGGATGACGCCCGGATCGATTTCCGCTGCCCGCTTCAGGTCCTCAAAGGTCACGTACGGGGGCACCGGCAGGCAGACCATCTTGTCCACCCCTGCCTTGTCCATCGACCTCCGCAGGTTCTCCAGGGTGGCCGTCTCGTTTCGCGCTCTCTCCACACGGGTGAACGGGTCCAAGAGCAGCTTGTAGAGTATGCTTGGGATGCCCCTGTAAAGCTGCCATTCGGCAAGGGTCACGATGTCGACCACGAATCTCTTCTTCACGCCCTTCCTGAAGATGAGCTCCCCGCCGCCGGGATAGAGAATGTTGCCCAGGTGACCGTGACTGTCGATGATCATTCCGCGACCTCCTTGTAGTGTTCGAGCAGTTCGCTGTCCGTGTCGAGCCGCGGCAGATCATCACTGTACCGAAACCAGTCCACGTGGGCATCGAAGAACACGTGCAGTTCAGGCGGGCGGTCGATGCTTCCGGTCATGTTCGCCAGAGCGATGTGAACCTCCCCGGGAGAGAGAGAAGAGGTGTAGAAGAGCGTGCTTCCGCATCGCGCACAGAATCCGCGACGGCCCTGCTTGGAAGATGCGTACCACGTAACCTGCTCTTCACCCGCAAGGAATCGGAACTGGGCTTCAGGCACCCCGAACCATGTTACGAAGGCGGCTCCGTGCGCGCGACGACAAAACTCACAGTGACAGTGGGCGCAGAACAACGTGGGGGGATTCGCGGCGAATCGCACCTCACCACACTGGCACTCCCCGATGAATTCGGCCTGTTCACCCATCCGTCAGAACCTCCTGTGTCTCACCCAGTTGTTCAGGACTTTTTGCCGGCTCAGAAAAAGAGCTGCGCCCCCTTTTTTCTCTCCTAACCGACAGAGGGGAAATCGGGCTTCTTCTTGCCCACGAAAGATGTGACCCCTTCCCGGAATTCTTCGGAAAGGGAGGACATCAGGATTCCCTGCCTTTCGTTTTCCATCTGGGACTCGAGGGACTCGATCAGCCCGAGCCGCATGAGATCCCTGGCGCGGCCGTAGGTTGCCGTGGGCCCCTGTGCAATCCTCGAGGCCATCTTGGAGACCTCTTCTTCAAAGGTCTCTGCAGGAAAAACCCGGTTGACGAGTCCCAGCCGTAACGCTTCTTCACTCCCGATCGGCTCGTTCAGGTAGGCGATCTCCATGGCCTTCCGGTAGCCCACCAGACGGGGCAGGAAATAACTCGAGCCTCCGTCCGGGACGAGTCCGACATTCGTATAAGCCAGTACGAAGCGGCACCCTTCCACGGCAAGGCCCAAGTCGCAGGCAAGGCTCATGCTCATTCCCGCTCCGGCCGCGGTGCCGTTTACGGCTGCGATGACAGGCTTTCGCATCCGCACGATCTCGGCCACAAAGGAATGGAGGAGTACCGTCAACTCTCGGAGAAACAGGTCCGCCCGCCCCTGCTCCTGAAGGTGTCGGTTCATCTCCTGCACGTCCCCTCCCACGCAGAAGGCACGTCCTGTCCCGGTGAGCACCACCGCCCGTATCGATTTCTCCGCGCCACAGTGGTTCGCCGCCGCACAGAGATCCTTGCCCATGGCAATGTTGAAGGCATTCAGCTCCTTCGGTCGATTCATCCTGA
>JAUWSZ010000533.1 GCA_030609865.1 bacterium
GGGCAGTAACCTCCTCCGGCCCCATCAGCACGCCCTTTCGAGGTTCCAGGACCTTTATCCGGGGCCCCACGAGCTGGTGGAGGTCCTTGTCCCCTGTAACCAGGACCGCTTCGAGGCCTTCTTCCCGGGCCTGGTGCGCCAGGGTGCCCATGACGTCGTCCCCTTCGTATCCCTGCTTCTCTAAGCACGGGATCCGGTAGGCCTGGAGGATCTTCTTGATCCAGGGGATCTGCACGACCAGGTCCTCCGGCGCGGGAGGCCGGTTGGCCTTGTATTCCGGGTAAAGCTCGTGCCGGAAAGTGGGCCCGGGAAGGTCGAAGGCCACGGCCAGGTACTCCGGCTCGTAGTCCTTGATGATCTTCTGGAGGGTCTGGACAAATCCGTAGAGGGCGTTGCTGGGAAACCCGTCGGAGGTAGCCAGCCCCCGTATCGCGTGGTAGGACCGATACAGGGCATGCGCGCCGTCGATCAGAAAAAGCCGTTCGCGTTCAGCCATTGGATTGCCTCTCAGGCCAAAGGTCAAAGGGTAAAGGTCAAAGGTCGAAGGTCAAAGGTCAAAGGAAAGCGGCAATTTGTGGATGCTTTCACCTTTCACCTGGAAGGAGATCGTAAGGAGTTCTCTGCGGGGATGTCAAGGAGACGGATTGCCCTGTCAGCACCTTTTCAGTAAAGTGGGTTCTCCTGTGAAGCCTACGAAAGGAGCCTATTCCATGAGTTCCTACGTGCTGGCAATCGACCAGGGCACGACCGGCACCACCGTCCTTCTCCTTGATCACGACGGGCGGTCCGTGGGCCGCGCCTACTCGGAATTCAAACAGATCTACCCCCGGCCGGGCTGGGTCGAACACAATCCGGAAGAGATCTGGGAGGTCACGTGCAGCGTCATCGAGAAGGCGTTGCGTGGGGCCGGTATCGCTCCGGACCGGATCGAGGCCATCGGGATCACGAACCAGCGTGAGACCACGGTGCTGTGGGATCGAACCTCGGGCAAACCGGTCCACAACGCGATCGTCTGGCAGTGCCGGAGAACGGCCCCGATCTGCAACGATCTCCGCGACCAGGGGAGAGAGAACTGGTTCCGCGAAAGGACGGGCCTGGTCCTGGATGCCTATTTCTCGGGCACGAAGCTCCTGTGGCTCCTGGACAACGTCCCGGATGCGAGAAAAAGGGCCGAACAGGGCGAGCTTCTGTTCGGGACGATCGACACGTGGCTCATCTGGAAGCTGAGCGGAGGGCGGGCCCACGTCACCGACTACACGAATGCCTCCCGCACCCTTGTTTACAACATCTATGACAGGGCGTGGGACGCGGACATTCTCGGCCTGCTCGACATCCCGGAAGGCGTCCTTCCCGAGGTGAAACCGTCGAGCGGTGTGTGCGCCCACACGGTCGCAGCTCCCCCTTTTCATGCCGAGATCCCGATCGCAGGGAACGCCGGAGACCAGCAGGCCGCCCTGTTCGGGCAGGGGGCATGGGAGCCCGGAATGGTCAAGAACACATACGGAACCGGTTGCTTCCTCTTGATGTACACCGGCGACCATGCCGTCCGTTCGACCCAGGGGCTGCTGACCACCCTGGCCTGCTCCGCGACCGGCGGGCCGGCCTATGCACTGGAGGGATCGATCTTCACGGCGGGCGCGGCCATTCAGTGGCTGCGCGACGAACTCGATGTCCTGGGGCAGGCGGCGGAGAGTGAGCAGATGGCCAGGAGCGTCCCGGACAGCCACGGGGTCTACATGGTGCCCGCGTTCGTCGGCTTGGGAGCACCCTACTGGGACATGGAGGCAAGAGGGGCCATCCTCGGCCTGACCCGGGGAGCGAATCGGGCGCACATCGTCCGGGCAACCCTCGAATCGATCGCATACCAGACGCGGGATGTGGTTGAGGTCATGTCGGCCGACGCGGGCATACCGATCAAGGAGATGCGGGTGGATGGAGGGGCCAGTGCAAACGACTTCCTGATGCAGTTCCAGGCGGACATCCTCCATGTCCGGATCGACCGGCCGGCCATGGTCGAGACGACCGCGTTGGGCGCGGCCTTCCTGGCAGGCATGGGCGTTGGCTTCTGGAAGGGGGCCGAAGAGCTCGGCCAGGCCAGAAGGGGGGAGAAGATCTTCGAGCCTTCTATGGCCGACCATGAGCGGGAAGCGTCGTACAGCGGATGGAAAGAGGCCGTGGCCCGCGTCCGCAGCAAACGGAGGTAACCGGAATTGACTGTTACTACCTAATGCGGCCTGCGCCGCAAGGGTTCAGGGGTCGGGGGTCAGGGGTCAGTCCCCGCCCCCAGCCTACCAACATGAGCTTCCCTCAACATCTACGCAAGAAACGTGGATGTTCCAATGAAAGACTCGAACGGTCAGCATTCTCAAGCTGTCAGCGGGCGGGCGCCGGGGGGCCTGACCCCTGTTCCCTGACACCTGACCCCTTCCGCCTCTCCTCGTCACACGAAGCGTCTCAGCTACACCTGCTGCGAAGCACGCAGATACTCAGTCACGCTCCGCGCCGGGAGACATCCTTCCCTTCTCGAGCATCTGCTTCATAAGGGTTTGCATGTCGCCCAGGTGCTCCAACGGAGGAATCGGCATCCCGCCCTCCTCCGCCCTCATCCTGGCATCCTCGAGGGATTCCAGAAACTCGTCGATCTGCTCCTCCACCAGGGGGTTCTGGTCCTTGAGCTTTTCCGCAATCTTGTCCAGTCCATCGAGGTTGCCTTTCATCAACTCTGAGAGAAGCCGCTGCCCCTCCTCACTCGTGGCCATGTCCGGGATCGGGGGAGCCCCGGCCGGCGGCCGAAACGGCGAACTGCGTATGCGGGAGACCTCCGCGCGCGGGCTTGGCGGGCTGGACGCTCTCTTCCTTTGTTCTCTCTTCCGTGCATAAGAATACCGACGCGTCTCTCCCTTGTCCGCCTTTGTCAGGTAGATCCGGACCTCCATGATTTCGTACTCGGTCGGCGAGGTTTCGGCCTTTGCGGTGTAAACGAAACTCGTGTCTTTTCCCCGCAGGATCTTCCGCAAGGCCTTCTCCAGGGGGAGACGATCTGCATACAGGGTGATGCGGCCTTCGATAGGGCCGTCGGCTATGATCGTGAGCATCGCCATCCGGGAGAGTTCGCTCAGGATCTTGTCCAGCGAGGCGTCCTTCGCCTCCAGGCTGAGCCGGCCGTCTTCGTACTTCATCGACTGGATCCCGTCCGACGGGCTGCGGTATTCCTCGGCCGGAACTTGGAAGGGCAACGACGCGAGCAGGAAGGCTGCCGCAACGACGAACTGGCCGCATTTCGAGGGCAAGCTCGAATTTGACAAAATCCTGTTCCTCCTGCAGAGAATCTTTAGAGTCTTTCATCGGAACATCCACGTTTTTGCGTAGATGTCCGGAGAACCTCCATA
>JAUWSZ010000705.1 GCA_030609865.1 bacterium
CGAACTCGACCCCGGGGGTGCTGTTGTACTCGCTGATGACCTCCTGCACCGCCAGGGCCCTCTGGGCCTCCGGGTCGGTGAAGGCCATGCTTCCCGAGGTGTCGATGATGAACAGGATCTTCACCGGGAAGACAATCTCCTGGGGGTCCTCGGTACAGAAGACCCCCAGGATCTCGGTGGTGATATTGGGTTCGTAGCGGCCGAGGTCCACGTCGGTACATGCAGCCGCCAGGGACAGACACAACGCGACAAAGATCGTTTTCTTGCCCAAGGCCCTTCTCCTCTTGCTCGCACTTGGAACGGATCCGCCGTTCTTCCTGTCTCACTCCCGCTGCGGTGTTCTCCGCCTTTGGAGAGCCGGATCAATCTCTCCCCAGGGCCTACTGTTCCCAGGCTTCAGGCATCTCGGTCCTACTTGCGACGCACTCTCGACCTCATGACGAGGACCCAGGAAAAGACCAGCAGAAGAGGAAACGCGAACGCAGCGGCACCACCCTGGTTGCCCGGCACGGCGGCACACATGCCACCTCCATCCGCGTCGGCCGAGGTCGCCGTCCTCGGAGGAGCTGCTGCATCCTGATCATAGTCACAAGCATCCCCTATGCCGTCCTCGTCTTCGTCCCACTGATTCGGGTTCGGCACGTAGGGGCAGTTGTCAGCGCTGTCGGGTACGTGGTCCTGGTCGCTGTCGTTGTCGCAAGCATCTCCGTACCGGTCCAGGTCATCGTCTTCCTGGGCAGGGTTGGGAACCAGCGGGCAGTTGTCCGCCAGGTCGAGGACGCCGTCGTTGTCGTCGTCCCGATCACAGGCATCCCCCAGACCGTCTCCGTCGTTGTCGTACTGGGGCGGATCCGGCACGTTGGGGCAAACGTCCTGGGCGTCCATGATGTTGTCGTTGTCGTCATCCTGGTCGCAGGCATTTCCCATCCCGTCCAGGTCGGTGTCCTCCTGATCCTGGTTCGGAAGGCCCGGGCAGTTGTCACAGGCATCGCCTGCACCGTCACCGTCCGAGTCCATCTGGTCCGGGTTGTAGTCGAACGGGCAATTGTCCCGAACATCCCCGGGACCGTCCTGATCGTAGTCATCCTCTACATAGATCAAGTCGTCCAGATCCTGATAGAGAAGGACAGGGCCCACACCCCCACAGCCACACCCGCCGCCCGGCACGGGGGGCGCCCCACAACCGCCGCAGGGACATTCATCCGGCAGACCGTCCCCGTCGCAGTCGTCGTAGAGCTCACCGTGGGCAAGGGTTGCGAAAGACAAAACGAGGGCACAGCAGAAGAACGGTACTACGATCCATCTTTCCCATCTCCGGGCAAAGGAACGGTGCGTTTTCATGGTGTCTCCTCCCCTTTTAGGATTCGGAAATAGACGTCGCCAGGATTAGCGCGTACGCAAGAAATGTTCCAGAAAAATGGGGTTTGGGAGAGCGGGCGAGCGAGTTTGGCAGGTTTTGTTAATGAATTCAGAAGGGTAACTCTTCCTGGAGGGTGATGGGACTCCAGGTTTCCGGGGGGAGGTGGTCCTCAAAATCGAAGGAGAAAGGGGGCAACAATTTCTCGATCGTACTTGGAGGTGCCAATTTTTGTAACCGGCACTCAGGCCAGTCCTTTCAATAGGGACGGATCCCGAACAGATCCTCGTGGACCAGGAGCGCTGCCACAAAGGCCAACAGAGCGATGATCACGAAGGGCATTCTCAGGTCTTTGGCCGCGAGCCCGGTCTTTCCCTGTACGATCGCGGCAAAGGGGAGAACACCGGTCTGGCGCTGGAAGGCTACGTAATCCTCGCCCTTTTCCCGGACCTTCCGCCCGTCTTGATGATAGGACCCGAAGAAGCCCACGACGAATACAGACCCGAAGAAGAACACGTCCCCCAGGGATCCGTTCGCCATCATGTGGGCGAGGGCGAAGCAGGCAATGGCCATGTTCATCGGGTGCCGGGTGATCCGGAGGACGCCTTCCGGTACCATCTTTCCGCCGATCATCATGGCAGGGCTTCGATCTCGCATCGACAGGACGAGGAGCAGGAAGGCAAGCAGCATCAGCAGGTAGACGATGGGGTAGAGCCAGAGGGGCGTCGTCCAGAGGACAGGGCCCAGCTTACGATGGCCGGCAAAGATCCATATGGCGCCGCCAAAGGTGATCAAGGAAACGATCGAATAAACGACCTGGAACCCTTTCGGCCCGAGCCTTTCCACGAGACGTGCCCGGAACGGGTCATGGGACATCCCGATATGCGTGACCGCAAAAAGAACGCTCATCAGGATCAGCATCGTGAGTGCCATCTTGCACCTCCTCATGATTGACTAGGAGAAGCCATGATTTTATGCCATCATGGAGCCCCACGGGTAGACCCGTGGTACCATCACAACGCCTTGGGGCGACATCACGCCGAAGCTCACAGGAGCGCGAGGCATGCGCCGTCCTTGATCCACGGCTAAAGCCGTGGTCTCCTGCGAAGGCGGATGAAGGTCGCAACAAACTGAACTCATTGATTGGATGGCTGTCTTCTGCCCATGGATTCAAATAATCAGCCCCTGAAGGCAATCGTATGCGGCTATGAGAGGGGTGGGACGTCCCTGATCGCGGAAC
>JAUWSZ010000562.1 GCA_030609865.1 bacterium
CCTGGTCAACAACGCGGGCATCGAATTGATCAAGCCCACCCACGAACTGACCGAGCAGGACTGGGACGGGGTCATGAACGTCAATCTGAAGGGTCTTTTTCTCGTATCCAAGCACGGGGTCATACAGATGACGGCCCAGGGAGGCGGGAGCATCATCAACATGGCGTCCGCGGCCGGGATTATCGGGTTCCCGCTCCTCGCATCCTACTGTGCCAGCAAGGGGGGGGTGGTCCAGCTGACCAAGAGCATGGCGCTGGATTACAGGGCCGCCAACATCCGGGTCAACGCAATCTGTCCCGCCCTGATCGAGACAGACCTGGGTGACCGGTTCGTGGCGAGCTACAAGGCTGCAGGCATCCCGGCGGAGGAACTGCTCATGACCATGCAGGGTCGCATGGGCACCGTGCAAGACGTTGCAGGTGCAGCCCTCTTTCTGGCGAGCGACGACTCCTCCTTCGTGAACGGGGTAGCCCTGCCGGTGGACGGCGGCGCCTGCGCGGGTTAAGAGGCTGTTGAAAAAGTACCATCTGCGGCGTTCGGCTTCATCCCTACATGGACCCCCGCCTTCGCGGGGGCATGTTTTGTCTGCCTTGCATCTGGAACTTTTTGAACAGCCTCCAACAGCCACTTTTTCAACGGGCTGTTAAGGGCCTGACTGGAAAATGTCGCTATGTTTCCCTGGCTGAGCTCAGGTTGTTCGGTCCTGTCCCGGGTTCCGTCGGAGATTTGTGCCGGGCGACTTTGTAGGGGGAGGGCGCGACGGAGCCCAAGCAAATCGGAGACAGAACCCGGGACAGGACCGAACACCGAGGATCTAGTGAAACATAGTGACATTTTCAGAAAACATCGAAAGGGGGCGCCATGAGCACGACAAGCATCAGCTCGG
The DNA here is from genome assembly GCA_030609865.1 of bacterium. Next base: position 887 of record JAUWSZ010000562.1, read on the forward strand.
CCGAAACATTGAGTGCCGTGGAGGAGTTAACGACTCTGCCCCTGCGGGGCGAGAATCCCTATATCCGGGAGTGGAAGAAAAACGGCGGCAGGGTGTTCGGTTACACGTGCAGCTACGTCCCGGAAGAAATTCTGTATGCACAAGGCCAACCGTCCAGGATCCTCCCTATCCGCATCGGGGCCCAGGGGTGTACGACCACGGACGACGCCGATATCTACATGCACAAGTTCCTGTGCAGCTACTGCAGGTGCGTGATGCAACTGGCCCTGACGGGCGAGTATGACTTCCTCGACGGCGTTGTCCTGACCAATGGGTGTGAACACATGCGAAGGACCTTCGAGATCTGGAGGGATCAGGTCAAGCCTCCATTTGTTACGATGTTGTCTGTCCCCCACTGCCGAGAGGATGACAATCACTTTCAGTGGTACAGGGACGAGATCACGAAGTTGACCGATGAGATCGGGAAGAAGTACGGCTACGTCCCGTCGAAGGAATCTCTCCGGAGCGCCGTCAGGACCTACAACCGCTACCGAGAGCTCATGCTCGACTTGTACGATCTGCGGTCGGCCGAACACCCGAAACTCACCGGCGCTGAAGCCATGAAGATCACCCAGGCCGCCTACAGCATACCCAAGGAGACGTTCAACAAAAAACTGGCCGCAGCGATCGAAGAGTTGAAACAGAGACCCGGGATCACGGACGCCAGGGCCAGGATCATGGTGGGCGGCAGCTACATCGATGACCCCTGGTTCATCGAGATCATCGAGAGCACAGGGGCCGTCGTGGTAACCGATGTCCTCTGTTCCGGGAGAAAGTACATCGAGGGCATGGTGGACGAGACAATGGAGCCCATGGAGGCGATCGCGAGGCGGTACTTCCAGCGGGACCCATCGTGCCCGCGCATGGTCGACGGCTACCCGGAACGAATCGCATTCACCAAGAGGCTCGCACAGGAGGCGAAGGTAGACGGCGTGATCTTCGAGCGCATCACCTTCTGCGACAGCCACACCGTCGAGAACCTGATGGAGGGCAAAGACGTCGAGGAACTGGGCATCCCCACACTGGGCCTCGAGAGAGAGTACCTTGGGGGTGACCGGGGACGTTTGAAAACGCGCGTCCAGGCCTTCCTCGAGAAGATAGGCAAGTGACCACCCGGCGAAAACCCGTGTGGGGGTCTCAGCCGCCGGATCGGTCCCCCAAACAGGAGAGATCAGCATGGGAAACGACAAGGCAATCGAGAAGTACGACTACTTCCGACGCGTGGACGCCATATGCGACCTCATTACAGGTGTGCTTGCCACCGGCGCCCAGACGCCCGAGGAACTCGGTGAGCATCTTCCCGGACTCCTCCAGATGGTTCCCGAGGACCACGCCTCGCTCGTGCCGAAGGTGTATCCGGACTTGATCGAGGCCATGCTCAAGCCAAAGAACAGGAACGGGATCGGGATGTTCATCCTCGCCTTCAAGGAGTACCTGAGCGACCTCGCCGACCACATCGAGGAGGGTCGACCACTCGTCAGCAATTTCCCCTTCTTCTCGCCCGAGATCTTCCTAAGTATGGGGTTGGTCCCCTGCATGTCCGAGGTGATCCCCTTTGTGGTTGCCATCGCACTCACGGACGGCGTCGTAGAGGAGTTGGACGAGACGGAGCGGGACGGGTTGCCGGGACACGTGTGCGGGTTCCAGAAGGTGCCGATGAAAGCGATCGAAAAAGGGCTTCTTCCAAAGCCGGATCTGTTCATCACGAACACCGCACCCTGTGACAGCAGCAACATCATGTACCAGCTCATCAAGAAACGGCTGAATGTCCCGGTCGTGATGGTCGATTCCCCGTATTACAACAACACCAAGGCATTCAAGTACTATTTCACTGAATTCAAGAAGATGGTCGAGAAGCTGGAAAAGGCCACCGGCGCCACTCTGGACGAAGACCGCCTCCGAAGGCATGTGGAAATGGGTAACGAGCAATTGAAATACATGTACGGACTCCAAGAGTTGAGGAGACACATCCCTTGCCCTGACCCTGGGATGCACCGCGTACTCGACACGCTCGCGGTGATGATGACCGGAGCGAACGAGAAGCTCGTCGACTACATGCGAATCTGTTACGAAGAGGCCAAGGAGAGGGTTGAACAGGGAACCACATTCCTCCCGGAGGACAAGAAGGAGATTCGGACCCTCTGGAGTTACTCGCACCTGCCGAATTTTCTCTCCCTGCCGAGCTGGCTAGAGGACGAGTTCGGCAGCACGTACCTCGAGTGCTCCCTGAGCGTCCTCCCCGCAGAGAATGTGGGGTTTGTGGACACGGCCGACGCCGAGTCGATGCTCGAGGGGCTGGCATGGCGTTCCTTCCACTTCCCGATGCATCGGAAC
>JAUWSZ010000096.1 GCA_030609865.1 bacterium
GCGGACAGAAAGCAAGCGGACAAGTTCCTCCTCGAAGCCGCCAGAATCCACCGCGACTCCGCTCGCGCGGCAACCGCCCCCTGAAGTCTTGGGCTCCAAACAGGGAAAGCGAATGAAGACGCTCACGATAAGTCTGCTCTGCTGCCTCCTCTTGTTGTCCGCGTCGTGCAGCAAGGACGATGAACAATCGAAACCCCTGCCTCCCCCCGACGTGGTCGTGTTCGAGACGAAGGCGCAAAGCGTTCCGATCCATCACGAGTTCGTGGGGCAGGTATTCGGTTACAAGGACATCGCGATTCGGGCGAGGGTAGAGGGCTATCTGGAGGGGGTCCACTTCGAGGAGGGCTCGCACGTCGAGAAAGGGTCTCTGCTCTACACATTGGAAAGCCAACCCTTTGAGGCATCCGTTGCGGCACAGATGAGCAAGGTGGCCGAGGCGAGAACCGCCCTTGCAAAAACGGAAAGCGATCTCAACCGGATCCGGCCCCTTGCCGAGGCGAGAGCGGTCAGCGAGAGCGATCTGGATTCCGCCGTGGCCCTGTACAAGGCTTCGATCGCAGGCGTGGACGCAGCCGAGGCGAACCTCAGGGCCGCCAACATACAGCTCAGCTACACAAAGATCCACTCGCCCATATCCGGGCTTATCGGCAGGACAAAGGCAAAGGTCGGCGATTTCGTGGGCCGGAACCCGAACCCGGTCATCTTGAATGTGGTCTCCCGCATCGACACCGTCCTCGTACAGTTCTTCATCACGGAAAACCAATACCTCCAGGCGGCCCGTCGTTACGGCTCCCGCCAAGATCCTGTGGACGAGGATCCGGACGAAGCCGATCTGGAATTGATCCTGGCAGACGGCTCCTTGTACCCCCGGAAGGGCGTGTTTGATTTCGCCGACAGGGGGGTGGACCCCACGACCGGCGCCATGATGGTCCAGGCGTCCTTTCCCAACCCGGACGAATTGCTCCGCCCCGGGCAGTTTGCCAAGGTGAGGGCGATCGTGAGCGTCGTGGAAGACGGCATTCTCATCCCCCAGAGATGTGTCACCGAACTGCAAGGGACGTACAGTGTCTATGTCATCGACGACAGCAACAAGGCGCAGAGAAGAGAAGTGAAAGCAGGCCCGAAAATCGAAGAGTTCTGGCTGATCCTGGAAGGGCTGAAGCCCGGGGAAAGGGTCGTATACGAGGGCCTGCAGAAGGTGAGGGACGGGACCGTGGTGAATCCAATCGTTAGAGACACTGCGCCCACGATCCAAGAAAGCACTTGACCCCCCATGGATAACTTCTTCGTAAGACGCCCGATCGTGGCCATGGTCATCGCCATCTTCATGGTCATCATCGGGACCGTGTTCCTCGGCGGGCTTCCGATCGAGCAGTATCCCAACATCACGCCCCCCATGGTCGAAGTGCGTTCAACGTACACCGGGGCGAATGCCGTCAGCGTGGAGCAGTCCGTGGCCACCCCGTTGGAGCAGCAGATCAACGGCGTCGAGAACATGATCTACATGAAGTCGACGAACGCAAACGACGGCACCGCGGTCCTCCAGGTTTCCTTCGAGATCGGCACCGACCCGGACATGAACACCGTGTTCACCCAGAACCGTGTCGCCGCCGGGACCGCCAAGCTGCCCGAAGAAGTGAAGCGATTCGGGGTCACCACCGAGAAATCGCTTCCGAACATCCTGATGCTCATCACCCTCACGTCCGAAGACGGAAGATACGACCAGAACTTCCTCGGCAATTACGCCCTCATCAACATCAAGGACACGCTGGCGCGCATCAAGGGGATCGGGCGGGTGAACGTGATCGGGGCGAGCGACTATTCGATGCGCGTGTGGATCAAGCCGGATCGCCTGGCCCAAATGGGCATAACGGTACCCGAGATCATCAGCGCGATTCGGGCCCAGAGCGTAATCGTGCCGGGGGGAAAGTTCGGCGCGGAGCCTGCCCCGCCGGGCACCGAGTTCACGTACACGGTCAGGCTTCCCGAGCGGCTGCAATCGGAAGAGGAGTTTGGTGAAATCGTCGTCCGAACAACAAAGGAAGGCTCTCAGGTAAAGATCAAGCACATTGCACGTGTCGAGCTGGGCGTGGAAACATACAATGCCTTCACCCGCTTGAACGGTAGCGAATGCGCCATCATGGGCTTGTATCAGGCACCCGGGTCGAACGCCGTCGCCCTTGCCGCAGAGATCAAGAACACCATGAAGGCCCTTTCCGGGTCTTTCCCGCCGAGCATCCGATACGACATCTCCCTGGACACCACGTTGGCCATCACGGCAGGCATCGACGAGATCATCGAAACCCTGTTCATCGCCCTCGCCCTGGTCATCCTGGTTGTGTATGTGTTCATCCAGGACTGGAGAGCAGCCCTGATCCCCACCATAGCGATCCCGGTTTCGCTGGTCGGCGCCTTCATCGTATTCCCGTTGATCGGCTTTACGATCAATGTTCTGTCCCTTCTCGGTCTGGTGCTCGCCATCGGCATCGTGGTGGACGACGCCATCGTTGTCGTCGATGCTGTCCAAGTCAATATCGAGAACGGAATGAACCCAAAGGAGGCGACCGGGAAGGCGATGAGCGAGGTCACCGCTCCGGTCATTGCAACCACCTTGGTCCTGGTGGCGGTCTTCATCCCGGTAGCCGCCATGGGAGGCATCACGGGAAGGCTGTATCAGCAGTTTGCGATTACGGTCGCGGTTTCGGTCGTCTTCTCGTCGGTGAACGCGTTGAGCCTGAGCCCTGCCCTCTGTTCCCTGCTACTCAGGAAGCGAAAACCCTCGCGCGGGTTGCTGGGCATCTTTTTCGGCGGCTTCAACAAGGTCTTTGACAAGTCCACAGATGCCTACATGACCCTTGCAAGTACGGTGACACGAAGAATACCCAGGGGATTGGTCTTCATCGTAGTCGTGGCCATCGGCTTGGCCGTCCTGGGCAAAATGCTGCCGGGTGGCTTCATGCCGGCGGAGGACATGGGTTATTTCTTCGTGAATGTTCAGCTTCCCGACGCAGCCTCCCTTCAGAGATCGGACGTGGTGACCAAGAAGATCGAAGGAATCATCGGGAATTACGATGAGGTGGAGTTCATCACTTCGGCCGCAGGCTATAGCATGCTCTCGGGAAGCATGTCCTCGAATGCTGCGTTCGTCTTCTGTTCTCTCAGGGATTGGAGTGAGCGGGACAGGACGGCTAAGGAAATCGTCGCTCTGCTGAACAAGGATCTTCATTCGGCCGTCAACGAGGCGCAGGCCTTTGCCTTCGGACCGCCTGCCATCCCCGGCCTGGGAAGCGGTTCCGGGTTCACGTTGATGCTTCAGGACCGGGCCGGGAACACGCCCGACTATCTCGCCGAGCAGGCAACGCAGTTCATACAAGCTGCGATGAAAAGGCCTGAGATTGGGTCCGTGTTTACCACATTCCGGGCCAATGTCCCCCAGAGATACATGAACATCAACCGAGACAAGGTCCTCAAGGCAGGGGTCTCCCTGGACGACATATACACGACGGTAGGCGCCTTCCTGGGCGGCTCGTATGTGAATGATTTCAACCGGTTCGGCAGGTTGTACAAGGCCTACATCCAAGCGGAACCGGAATACCGGCTGAACGAGGAACAGATCAATCTCTTCTACATCCAGAACCGGGCAGGCGTGAGCGTCCCTCTGGCTGCCTTTGTCGACATCAATGAAAGCGTGGGGCCCGATTTCACGACTCGCTTCAATTTGTACAGGGCCGTGGAACTCTCCGGCAGTCCTGCTCCCGGGTTTTCGTCGACACAGGCAATCGATGCACTCGAAGAGGTTGCAGACGAAACCCTGCCCCCGGATATGGGCTATGGGTGGAGCAACATGTCGTACCAGGAGAAACAGGCCGCCGGCACGGGTGGAATTGTTTTCGTGTTTGCCCTGCTCTTCGTCTTTCTCATCCTTGCGGCCCAGTATGAAAGCTGGTCCCTGCCCCTCAGTATCCTCTTGGGCACGCCCTTTGCCGTCTTCGGCGCCCTCCTGGCCCTGTTTCTTGCCCGATGGTTCAGCGAAAGCTACGAGCTCAACGTTTTCGCTCAAATCGCGCTCGTCATGCTGATCGCCATGGCGGCGAAGAATGCGATCCTCATCGTGGAGTTTGCCAATATGGAATTCCAGAAGGGCCTTTCCCTGATCGAAGCAGCGGAGAAGGCTGCGAGGCTGCGATTCCGGCCTATACTGATGACGGCCTTCTCCTTCATCCTCGGGGTCTTCCCGTTGGTCCTCGCCTCAGGGGCAGGCGCAGAGGCAAGGGTCGTGATGGGCATGGCCTTGCTCGGCGGGATGTTCGTGGCAACCCTGTTGGGTGTCTTCTTCTATCCCATGCTGTTCGTCTTCATCGGCAAGATCGCGAAGGTTGAGCAAAAGCGCGACGCACTGGCACAAGAGACAAAATCCCCGCCGACCTCATGAAGACGATGGGGACAGGCTCCAAGGGAATGACTTGGCTGGGAATGATGACTGTCGATATGAGAAAAACGGTTAGCGCCGTTGCAGGGATCGCTGTTCTCCTGTTCGCGGGTTGCATGTTGGGCCCCGATTTCCAGAAGCCTGCCGTGGAAACGCCCGACCGTTTCCGGTTTGCCGATCCGGATGCCGCGGAAGCGGTCAACCTGAAATGGTGGGAACTGTTCAACGATCCTGTTCTGGACGCGTTGGTCCTCACTGCCTTGCACGAGAGCAAGGATGTGCTGATCGCGGCGAGTCGAGTCGAGGAGGCAAGGGCATCGCTGGGATTCACCCGGGCCGACATGTACCCTACCTTTGATATCCAAGCCGGGGCAGGGACAGGGAATTTCGCCGGCGGAAGGAAGTCGGATTCGACTGACAGCAATTTCTTCATTGCACCGACCCTGAACTGGGAGATCGACTTCTGGGGCAAGTTTCGCAGGGCAAACGAAGCGGCCAGAGCGGAGCTAGTGGCCTCGGAGTATTCGATGCAGACCGTACAGATCAGCCTGATTTCAGAGGTGGTCAGCACCTACTTCCTGTTGCTGGATCTGCATATGAGGCTGGAGATCTCCAGCCGAACGCTCGAATCGAGGACCGGGACGCTCGATATCATTCAGCAGCGTTTCGACAAGGGAATCGTTCCGGAACTCGACGTAAACCAGGCACAGATTCAGAAGGAGTTTGCAGCGGCCGCCATCCCCCTCTACGAGCGCCTGATCGCCAAGGCGGAACACACCTTGAGCATCCTAATCGGTGAGCCCCCGCAGGAGATCAAGACCGGTGTCGGCCTGTACGAGCAGGACAAGCCTCCGGACATACCGTCCGGACTGCCTTCCTCCCTGCTCGAACGCAGGCCCGATATTCTCGTGGCACAGTATGCTCTGAAATCGCAGACAGAGAGAATCGGGGTCGCAGAGGCCCAGAGACTGCCGGCCATCAGCCTGACGGGAGCTGCGGGCGGCGCCAGCACGCAACTGTCGAGCATGACAATCGAGGGCTTTGCCTGGTCCGTCGGCGCCAATCTGGTCGGGCCGATCTACAATTTCGGCAAGAACAAGAAGCGCGTCGAAATCCAGAAGGCAAGAACCAAACAGGCCCTGCACCGGTACGAGAACACGGTACTCTTCGCCTTCCGGGAGGTGGCCGACGCGTTGAACGAGATTCAAACCTACAGGGAACAGATCGCCTCTGTAAAACGAAAGTACCTGGCCGCCAAAAACGCCGACGCTCTTGCAAAACTCCGATACGACAAAGGGTTTTCCGACTATCTCTTAGTCCTGGAGACCGAGCGAACGCTGTTTTCCGTCGAGTTGGAACTCTCCGAGCTGACCAAGGAATACTACAATTCCTACGTGAGGCTATACAAAGCCTTGGGCGGCGGCTGGATTTCCAAAGAAGAGCTGGAGCAGGCCCAAACAGAAACAGCTAATGCGTCCCAATCCGCTCCATGACCTTCTCCAGGGCCCAGAAGTCGGCCCTCCGGTCGTAGCGGATCAGGTAGACCTTGTGATCGTCGGCGACCAGCTTGAAATAGTCGTGATCCTCGCCCGCCCATTGATCGATGATGTTCTCCACCACCTTCTTCTCGTCTTCGATCCAGAGGAAGGCAGGCCGTTCGTTCGCCTTGTGCCCGGCATAGCACTCCACCCGGATCACGAGGCCCCGCACTTCCTCGTCGTCCCCCTTCATGGCTTACACCCCGGGCATCCAGAGATACATAAAGCTAGGACCGACTCCGGAAAGAAACCCCTCCAGATCCAGCTTGATGAGATTGTACTCCACCTGGAAGGCCTGGTCTCTTCCGTAGGAATACATGTTGGGCAGATAGTCCCCTCGTCGCTGATAGCGGACCACGCGGGCATCCGGGGCAGCGGCAGCTCCCCGGACCCAACCCACCGCATCCGCCACGTAGCCGATCTGATCGATCAGGCCTTCGGAGAGGGCCTGCCGGGCGGTGAAAATCCTGCCGTCCACCAACTCGGGGTGATCCGACAGATCGAGGGCCCTGCGGTTCTCCCCGATCACCTGGACGAACCGCCCGTGAAGCTCATCGACCACGCCCTGAAGGATCTCCTTCTCCCCTTCTTCCGGTTTCCGGAAGGGCGACCCGAGATCCTTGTACATGCCGGACTTGACCGTCGCGTTGCTCACGCCGATCTTCTCCATCAGGCCGGCCAGGTTGAGGTTCAGGAGGACCACGCCGATGCTTCCCGTCACCGTGGTCGGATACGCGAGGATCCGGTCGGCTGCCTGGGCAACATAATAGGCCCCCGAGGTGGCGGTGCCGTTCAACAGGGCAACGACCCTGACGCCCTTCTCTGCCTTGAAGTGCCGGATCTCGTTGTAAATGATGTCACTGGCCGTGACCGTCCCGCCGGGGCTGTTGATCATCAACAGGATCCCCTTGACCCGGTCGTCTCCTGCGGCCATGTCCAACTGCTCCTTCACCGAGGCCACCATGCTCGGCTCGACCTGGATCTGGAACGGCTTCGACGATTTCCTTTCCGAGATGAATCCCTTGATCTCCATGAACAGGATCTTGTCTTTTCCCTGCCCGAAGAGCACGGTCTCCTCAAGGGGTTGGGGGCCCCTGCCGAGCAGCCCCTTGGTCGACACAAACATGCAGCCCGCCGCCAAGATCGAAACCAGCACCAAGCAGATCCCGCAAAGAACGACGCTGCGCAGATGAAACATTCGCCCTCTCATGCCTTTCTCCCTTCACCTTCTGTTCGCTGGGTAGGATTCGTTTCCCGAACCTTGATATCCTATCCTTTCCGGCGGTCTCCATCAAGGTCGGTCCAAGGAAGAATCGGGGACAGCCAGTGAATCGACGGCAAGGACGAGATAGAGGCTCTGTAAGGCCTTGCCGTTAGGTATTAGGTATAAGGTATTAGCCCACCCCGGACCACA
>JAUWSZ010000129.1 GCA_030609865.1 bacterium
ACTCCTGCCCGACCGTGGCTTCAAGTTCCTCAAACGCTCCGTTCATATCCTCTTGCCTCCTTACACCGCACCATCCCGTATCGTCTCGGTGTGAAACAGAGTCACAGAGATCTTGGCATCATCAACCCGGCCATGGCGATGATGTTCTTCTGTACCTCGATCGCTCCACCGCCGAAGATCAGCACCAGGTCCCTTCGGAAATAATTCGGCATTGCCCCTCCGAGGGGAGCCCATTTTGATCCCTGCTCCAGCTGCCCGTACAGCCCCATGATCTCCATGATCTCGTTGTTGACCCGTTGGTAAAGATCGGACCCGTAGGCCTTGACCGTAGAGGCCTCCGCATACACGGGCAACCCTTTCGTCAGCTGTACAGAGACCTGGGAGTTGAGCAATTTGAGGACTTCCACGTCCGCAATCATTTCGCAGAACCTGTTTTTCACCCCTTCCTGGTCGATGATAGACATCCCGTCCATCTTTGTCTTCTTCGCCCACTCGATCGTTTCTTCGATTCGCCGGGTCAGGGGCGAGTATGGACAGAGGGCGATACGTTCGAGGTCCAGCTGCGCGGTCATGTATTTCCAGGCCTTGTTTTCCTCGCCCACGAGTCGACTCTTCGGAACCCGGATATTGTCGTAGAAGGTGGAGTTGGTTCGCACGCCTCCGATGGTGTAAACCGGCGTGATTTCTATCCCAGGCGTGTCGATGTCAACGAGGAAAAGCGAAATGCCGCGATGTTTCTTTACGTCCGGATCGGTCCTCGCAGCGAGCCAGATGTAATCGGCGAAGTGCGCACAACTCGTGAACGACTTCTGCCCGTTGATGACGTAGCCGTCCCCATCCCGGACCGCCGTTGTCTTCAAGGATGCCAGATCCGTCCCTGCGTTCGGCTCGGAGTAGCCAATACAAATCTCTATCTCACCCCTGAGGATGCGGGGCAAAACGAGGTTCTTCAGCTCATCGCTGCCGTATTTCATGATCGTGGGACCGACCGTGTTGAGAGCCAGCATCGGCAGGGGTGCTTCTTCATACGCGGCGGCTTCGTAGAAGATGTACTGTTCCATCGGCGACCGACCTTGCCCGCCATACTCTTTGGGCCAGCCCACACCAAGCCATCCGTCCGCGCCGAGGCGTCGGAAGAACTCCCTGGACAAAGGGCCTCCGTATTCCCCCTGTTCTTCCATTTCTGCGATGAGTTCGGGCGTCATCGCCGTTTTCAGATACTCGCGGAACTCCTTGCCGAACGTCTCCTGTTCTGGCGTCAAAGCGAAATCCATTCAGACACTCCCGGTCGAATTCCCTCAGGAACGCGACAGCTTACGTTGATCAGTAGGTCCTAAGAAACTGGACATAGTGAAGACCGAAGAAAGGAGAAGACACATAGAGGCCTGACCTGGAGGCGGCAGAGCATACATGATGTTGCGTTTGCTTGATTTTGCCTGCCCTTCTATATAGCTTGTCTTTTCATCGTCAGGTGATACTAGTCATATTCCTTCTTATTGCAATTTCAGAACGGTTGTCAAGAGATTCTTGTGTCTCTTCGGTTTACATTCTTTTTACATTCTTGTTTGCACATCGACGGTTTTTGCGGCAGCCTGTTTAGCATGAGCACAGGAAAGCACGAAACATGAGTCAGCAACAGCGTATTCTCGAGATCGAAACATCCCTTTGCGGATCCGACGGTCCTTTTCCGTTGGAAGAATCCGTAGTCTTGGGGGAACGAATCAGGGTTTTCAAAAACCGTGCGTCCTCCTTGCGAACCCTGATCGAAGTCTCGGCGGCCTTTGGCGAGAAAGAGTACATCATCTACGAGGACCGGCGTATAACCTATGCGGAGCACCGGAGAGCAGTCGCTTCGGTTGCCAAGGCCCTGCACGACGAATACGGTGTCAGAAAGGGCGATCGGGTCGCGATCCTGTCGGCCAACAACCCGGAATGGATCGTAACCTTCTGGGCGACGGCCAGCCTGGGCGCGATCCCCGTAGGACTGAACGGGTGGTGGGTGTCTGACGAAATCATTTACGGCCTGGAGGATGCGGAACCCAAACTGCTCGTAGGGGACGAAAAGCGCCTGGCAAGACTCGACGGCATGTCCGTCTCGGTGCCGATCATACGGATCGAAAGTGATTTTCACGACCTCCGGACCTACGACGCAAACGCATCCCTGTCTACGGAACCGATCGCAGAGGATGACCCTGCATGCATCCTGTATACGAGCGGAACCACGGGCCGCCCGAAGGGAGTCGTCAACAGCCATCGCAATATCGTTGCCCTGATTGGAATCCAGATATTTCACGGCCTACGATCGCTCCAATGCAGGAATCTTGCACCGCCGGAGTCACCGGCCAGCCTCGTCACGAGCCCGTTGTTTCATGTGTCCGGGCTCTACGCCGGGGCGGTGATTGCCCTTGCGACCGGCATCAAGTCGGTCTGGATGAAAGGTCGTTTCGACCCTGTCCGGGCGATGCAACTCATCCAGGACGAAGGCGTGACCAACTGGGGGCCGATGAACACGATAGCCTATCGGTTCTTGAATCACCCGAGGGTGGGAGACTATGATCTCTCATCCGTCACCAGCGTTGGTTCCGGTGGCGCCCCGATGCCCCGGGAACTTCAGGACCGTCTTCGGCAGGTCTTTCCTCGCGCCAGCGACAGCACCGCCCTCGGGTACGGCCTGACCGAGTGTACAGCGCTGGCCACGCTGAATTTCGGTGAGGAATTCAAGGAAAAGCCCCATTCCTCGGGACGTCCCCTGCCCACGGTGCAAGTCGAAATACGCAATTTGGCTGGGGAACCCGTGGACGAGGAGACGGATGGCGAGATCCATATACGAGGACCCAATGTGATGCTCGAGTACTGGCGCCTGCCTCACGACACACAAAGCACGATCCTCCCCGGCCGATGGCTGAGAACAGGGGACATCGGTCGCCTCGAGGGGGGGCACCTGCTGATCAACTCCCGTTCCCGCGATCTGATCTTGCGCGGATCGGAAAACGTCTATCCCGCAGAAATCGAGAATCGCCTGCTTGCCCACCCTGACGTAGCAGAGGCTGCCGTGGTTGGTGTCGAACACGAGGAACTCGGGCTAGAGGTCAAGGGGATCGTCGTGTCGCGTCCCAACGCAACCTTCACGCCTGAAGATCTGGCCGGCTGGGTCGGGGAAACCCTCGCCTACTACAAGGTTCCCACCCATTGGGAAATCCGGACCGAACCCTTGCCTCGAAACGCTGTCGGCAAGGTCATGAAACACTTGTTGGATCGAAAAGAAGACAACCCATTCTCAGAAGACTGAGTTCACGATTCCTTTACATTGTTTTTACATTGTTTTTACCTCCGACTGACGACTTCTCACCCCTGCCTCGCTAACATGAAAGCAGTAGTTACTCGCCGAAGATTCCAGGGAGATATCCCCTCTCAACGTAAGGGGGTCTCAAGCGTGTTTCGTGCCGCAACCGTACGTACGTCACGAAGATTCATAAATGGAGGAGGAATTCATGGGCAAGGATGAGAGATACGATATCGTCATCATCGGAGGAGGCCCTAACGGGATGGCGACAGCAGCCTACCTGGCGAAATCAAAGCTGAGCGTCTGCGTACTGGAGGAGCGGACAGAATGCGGTGGCGCCTGCGAGACCCAGGAACCTATACCCGGGGTTCGCATCTACCCGCACGCCATGCTGATGTATGCATCGCCGGCACCGGGCTTCGAACAACTCGAACTGCACAAGTACGGATTCCGGATGAACTGGGATCCGATGGATCTGCTGACGCCTGAAGCCACTTCCCTGGGTTGTACGGACGGGTGGCGAAGATACACAGAGAAGGACATGGCAGGTTGGGGGTTGCTGGGAGGCTTGCTCCAGTCCCCTCCCTACACGAAGGAGTTGCTGCGCGCCACCTTCTGGTGTCCGCCCCACCCCCCCGAGGTGGAGGTAACGGACGACAATGTGCCTTACATGCAGGTGTACAAGGAGCATCAGCCCGAGATCTGGAGCCCGGAACTGCGACAGGGCACGATGTTCGACATCCTGGACGAGCACTGTGAAACCGACCACTTCAAGACGTGCATGGCCTACGCAGCCTGGGCCTCTGGGGCTGCGGGACACTGGGAGGGCGTGGCTATCCCCGCCATACACTGTGTTCATCTCCTCACCCTGACCAACACGGGCAAAACGAGCTATCCCCGGGGAGGCCTGCACGGCTACTTCCACGCCATCCATCGCTGCGCAGTCCATCATGGCGCCGTGGTGCGGAGCTGTTGCCCCGTGGACGAGATCCTGGTCGATGACGGCAGAGCCGTTGGCGTCCGGTTGAGAGAAAACGCCGCGGTCGGCGGCAGGAAGATCTGGGCAAACAAGGCGGTGATCTCGGCGTGCGATGTGCATCAGACCTTCCTGAAGCTCGTGGGCCCTAAGCACCTCGACCCCGGGATCCTCCGGAAGATCAAGGACATCAGCCTCAAGAACCAGACCCTTTACGTTTCGCAGTACCTGGTCAAGAAACCGTTGCGGTACAACGCCAAGTTCGCGGAATTCGCCGACACCCGTTTTGTGGGCCCGAACAAATACCCGTGGGGAGGCGTCTATCCCTGTGATTCCCGGGAGATCTATTACGCGGACGTTGCGGATTGCGACTCCCACAAGACGAAACCCACAATCCCGCCGGAGCAGAAGATGTGGTTCCAGGCGCCATCGCTCGCCTTCGACCCTTCGGACTGTCAGGGCTATCACCCAAAGGGACACATCACAGCGCCGATCGAGATGGCGCTTACCTCGCCCGACTATCACGTGGAGGGGGAGGATGCGCTCGACAAGTACAGGGATGAGATCGGCCAATACATGACTGAGTGTCACAGTTCGATGTACGACGGACTGGATGACGACAACATCATCCACCACTGGTTTGCAACCGGGCGTGATGTCGAGTTTCGGAACTCGGGCCTGATCGGCGGCACCTGGGCGGGCAGCCGCCACTGCGAGGACCAGTTGTGGGAGAATCGACCCATCCCCGAGCTTGCCCGCTACCGCTCCCCGGTAGAGGGCCTGTACCACGTACACCAGACCTCGGGGCATCCCGGGGGCCTGTGCCTGATGGCCATCCCTTACAACCTGATGCACATCCTCATCGAGGACGGAGTCGCCCAGCCCGGCGACTGGTGGTATCCGTCACCGCACTACATCCCTCAGGAAGGAAAGACCTCTGCAGACCCGAACAAGAAATCCAAGTTATAGGAGGCGGATCCCATGGCAAGATTCAAAACCCAGGAACAATTCACGTACGATCCGAATGACCTGTTCGGGCACATGCAGCAGGAGTTTCCCCGGGAGAGCGAATTCGACGTCGTGATCATCGGCGGGGGTCCGAACGGGCTGATGGCCGGCGCGTACCTGGCCAAGGCGGGGCTGGACGTGGCCATCTGCGAGCGGCGGTACGAGGCCGGGGGTGGGCTGGCCACCGAAGAGAACCTCTACCCGTGCTATGCCTCCAACCCGCATGTGATCTACCACATGATGGTGGACTACATGCCCGTGATGCGGGACTTCGAGCTGGACGGGCCTTCCCTGAACTGGATCAAGCCGAACGCCCAGCTCGGGATGGTCTTCGAGGACGGCTCGTCGATTCTTATGGCCCGGATGATCCAGGACACAAAGGATTCCATCCTCAAATACTCGTTCAAGGATGCGGTGACTTTCGGCAAGGTGATCCGAGAGTGGCGCGCAATCGTGGATGAAATCATCGCACCTGCCACGTACATACCGCCGATGGCGCCTATCGAGATCACCATGGCCATGCAGAAGACCGAGGTGGGCCGGCGCATGCTGGAAATCGGCGAGATGAGCCCCCTGGATATCATCACGAGCACCTTTGAGCACGACAAGGTGCGAACCCTCTTCCTCTATGCAGCCTGTATGTGGGGCATGGACCCGAATGAGACGGGGTTGGGCTTCATGGTGCCGCTGTTGGTGGACCGGGCGATGAACAAGTGCTACTGCTATGGCGGCTCTCACAAGCTGGCAAGCGCCCTGGCCCGGGAGGTGACCAGACACGGAGGTTTGATCCTCGAATCCGCAGGGGTGAACAAGATACTGATCGAGAACGGCCGCGTGGCAGGGGTCACGATCGAAGAGGGGCGGACGATCCGCAGCAAGGTCGTCATGTCCACGCTGGATCCCCAGACCACCTTCATCGACCTCGTTGGGGCGGAGCACCTGTCCGAGGATTTGAAGGCGTCGGTGGCAGGGTGGAAGTATGACAAGTGGAGCTTCAACACCCTGCACATTGCCGCGGAAGAGCCCCCGAGGTATGCCTGTGATGATCCCTTTATCAACGACTCCTTTGCCACTGTCATCGGCATCGAGAGCATGGATCAGATGCTCGCCCATTGGGACAATGTGGTGGCCGGCAAGATAGGAGACAACTTCGGTGGACACTGCACCTGTGAGAGCCTGTTCGATCCCTTCCTGAGCGATCGACCCGGTAAGTCTATTTCCATGTTTCAGATCCATGCTCCTTATGACATCGACGGCGGGTGGGACGGCCGTGCAGAGGAGATCAAACAGGCCATGCTCGCCAAATGGAGCAAGGCAGCCCCGAATCTCACACCTGAGAAAATCGTAGCCACCAGCATGGAGAACCCGGAGGATATCGAGATTCGATTCCCTCAGATGCGTCGCGGATCGATCAAGCACGGTGACTACACGCCGATCCAGATGGGATGCTTCCGGCCGAACCAGGAGTGCTCCGGTACGAATACACCGATCGAGGGCCTCTATGTGTGTGGCGTCTCCACCTATCCGGGCGGACTGGTGCTCGGCGGCTCGGGGTACCTCGGCGCCAACAAGGTCGCCGAGGACCTGGATGTGAAAAAATGGTGGAAACCCACGTCCGAGATGGAGCGGTATATCAAGACGTA
>JAUWSZ010000455.1 GCA_030609865.1 bacterium
CCCCGGTATCCTTCCTTCTTCTCGAGTTGCGCCTTCATCTCCGAGGCCTTGCTCTTGTTCGGGAAGGGTCCGACAAACACCATGTAGTAGGCCTTGCGAGGCTCGCCGCGAATCCACTCTTTCTGAAAGGAACGATACCCCTTTTGCTTTAATGCCTGCACGACACGTTCCGCCCTTTGCGGCTCGCTGAAGGTCGCGATCTGCAGGAGTCTTTCATTGGCCGTGTCTTTGCCGCCGCTTTTCGCAACCCTTTTTGCCTTGGCCTTGGGAGCACGGACTGCCTTGCTCTTGGACGCGGTCTTCGCCGAACTCGATCGCAACGCCTTTTCGATCTGCTCTGCAGAGTGCGGATCTTCTCCTCGCAACCTCGCCGTGATCCGACTCGCCTTGGCCGGGTTCATGGCTCCGAGGATCTGGCCTGCCTTCCGGACATTGATTCGGAGCAGCAGCCACGACCCGAGGGAATCGTCCATTGCCTCGAGTCTCTGCGCCGCGTTATCCGGGTCCATTGCGTCATAGATCTTGACGAGCCGCTTTTTTCTGTCATCTTCGTGCTCTTGGATTTGTTGATGTGAATTATGAACGTCTACACGTAACATTTTGAGATTATTGATGTTTTCTAGTAACTCGCGACTAAATATCTGCAGTCGTCGTTCTTTCTCTTCGAGTCCCATGGCCTTCTGCTCGAGCCGCCCCTCCTCGTCCTGTATCCGCTTGATCAGTCCCCCGACACGCAACTCGCAGTCCGTATCGTATACGCGGGGAGTTGGTAGGGCGTAGGCACTATCCGCGGACACTGGCTCGGCGAGACAGCTTCCCCCCTCCTCATCGCCAACGAGAGAAACCAGCACCCAGCCTTTCAGGATCAGGAACACGAACAGCAGGATTAGAAAGGGCCTAACGATCCCTCTTTCTTTGAGCAAATTCATCGGTCACCTTCTGTTCCAGCCTCTTGGTGTGCTGGTAGAGTAGCTTGCGGTGTCGTTCTTTGAGCTTGCCGAAGCGCATCCGCTCCATGCGGATCGCTCGCAGGGCCACCATTTTTTCGCCGATCTCCGTCAGCAGGTTTTGCTCACGGCCTTGGGACTGTTCGATCCAGTGCCGCAGTCCTTCGACGTACCGGACGACCGTCGCGAGCTCGTCGCTACGTCCTCCGTGGACCAGGGATTCCGTAGCCTCCTCGCATTCCCGATACAGGTCATCGATCCTTCTGTGCACCCCTCTTCGTTCACCTTCAAGGGTAGAAATCTCCCCCCGAACGGAGTCCTCCTGCGTCTGGTACACGTCCAGAAGGGCATCGAAGCGAAAGGCCCCGGGTCTCATCCTGCCTCCTCGGCAAGGTCGCAGAGGGCTTTTACCGTGTCCTCGAACGAAACGCTCAGGTCGATTTCCTGTTGAAGCAAGGCGTCGATCTTGGGCCTCAATTGTATGGCCTTGTCGACCTCGGGATCGCTGCCTTCCTTGTATGCGCCGATGGCGATCAGGTCCGCAGCGCGGCGATAGGCGGCCATCAAGGCCTTCAGCCGACGGGCGGCCTTCTCGTGTTCCCGAGTGACCACATGAGGCATGACCCGGCTCACGCTCTCCAGCACGTCGATCGGGGGGTAGTGCCCCTGTGCGGCCAACTCCCTGGAAAGGACCACGTGCCCATCGAGAATGCTTCTGACGGTGTCTGCCACTGGATCGGCGAGATCATCGCCTTCGACCAGGATCGTGTACACCCCTGTAATCGAGCCTTCATGGGCAAGATTCCCCGGTCGCTCCAGAAAAACAGGAAGCATGGCGAACACGGAAGGAGGGTATCCCTTCGTCGCCGGAGGTTCTCCCACGGCGAGCCCAATTTCCCGCTGGGCCATGGCAAACCGGGTGATCGAGTCCATCATGAAGAGCACCTTTTTGCCCTCGTCCCGGAAAGACTCTGCGATCGCCACGGCAAGAAAGGCGCCGCGCTTTCGGAGCAAAGGGGGTTGATCCGAGGTGGCAACGACGACCACGGACTTCTTGAGTCCCTCGGGTCCCAGAGAGCCCTTGATAAACTCATTGACCTCCCTGCCCCTCTCCCCGATGAGGGCAATCACGTTGACTTCAGCCTCTGTGTTGCGCGCGATCATGCCGAGCAGGGTGCTCTTGCCCACGCCGCTTCCGGCGAAGATGCCCATCCGTTGGCCCTGGCCGCAACTCAGCATCCCGTTCAGGGCACGCACCCCCAGGTCCAGGGGGCTTCGAATCCTCTTCCTCTCCAACGGGTTCACCGGGCCCTGGTACAGGGGGTACGTCCGGTCCCCATGGATGTGCCCCTTGCCATCGATCGGTTTGCCGAGTCCGTCGATCACCCTGCCCAGGAAATCCGCCCCGGTCCGTACCGTGTTCTCCACGGCCTCGACCTGAATCAGACTGCCGGGCCTCACACCCATAATCCCCTCGAGGGGCATGAGGAACAGGCGCTCATCCTGAAAACCCACCACCTCTGCGTGGATCGCATGCTGCCCGTCCGTGGACTGGATGCTCGCCTTTGCACCCACCGGCGCCCATACCCCGACCCCTTCGATCAGGAGGCCTACCGCCTTTCGCACCTTGCCGCGGACGGTCAACGGCTCAATCTCTTCCAACCTGTCTCGGTATTCCGCCAGATTCACGGCCTTTTCAAAGCCTCCTCGATTGCCTGGAGGGTGACCTCGATTCTACCGTCCACTTCGCATTGGTCCGACTCGAGCACACAACCTCCCTCCGACACCTCCGGATCCTCCTGAAGGGTAACCTTCCCAACCATTCCGTTCTGCTCTTTGAGAACGGGCAACGCCTCCTCGATCGCTACCAGATCAGCCGGGGCGACCCGAATCAGGACCTTTTCACTGTCCTTGAGCTTGCGCAGTCCAGCCTCCAGGATGGATGTCCTTGTCGAGCCCTCCGACCGGATCTCGGCATGGATCACCTTCTCGGCGATCCGAAAGACGAGATCCAGAATCTCCTGCTCGAGTTTTCCGTAGAGTTCGGCCCGGGTCTTCTCCAGCCCGAAGATCAGTCCCTCGAGACGGCGCAGCACCTTTTCCGCCTTTTCCATGCCGGTATCGAAACCTGCCTTTTCCCCCGCCGTGTAGGCCTGCTCTTCCAGCTTGTCCAGATCACGGATCCTCTGCTCTTCCTCCCCCTCCTGAGCGAGGACCCGATCGAAGCAAAAAGGTCGAACCTCCTCGTTTGCCTGACGGACCCTAAACATAGACGTCCTCCCCGCCCTTTCCTCCGAGCGTGATCTTGCCCGCCTGTTCCAGGCCCTTGGCGACGGCGACCAGGTCCTGCTGTGCCTGCTCCACCTCCTTGAGCCGTACGGGCCCCCTCATCTCCATCTCTTCGTTGATAATGGCCGCGGCCCGCTTTGACATGTTGCCGAAGAACTTGTCCTGCACGCTCTGCTCCGTCGCGCGCAAGGCGACGACCAGGACCTCTGTGGTGACCTCCTTCAGGATCGCCTGCAGTGTCCTGTCGTCGAGTTGGACGATATCCTCGAAGACGAACAGCTGTTCCTCGATCTTCTGGTAGATCGGCTCCTCGATCGCCTTGATATCCTCCAGGATCCTCTGCTCTTTCGTTCTCTCGGTCCGGTTGAGGATCTCGGCCGCAAACTTCAGGCCCCCCAGGTTCGAGATTGCGCCCGACGCGCTTCTCGAAACATGGCTCTTCACCGCTTCTTCGAGTTCGTTGACGACATTCGGCTGGATCTCCTCCATCGTGGAGATGCGGTAGAGAATTTCGCCCTGAAGGTTCTCCGGGATATAATCGAGCACC
>JAUWSZ010000320.1 GCA_030609865.1 bacterium
CTGATCACCAGCTTCACGCGCTCGAACTCCTCCTCCAGGGCTTCGTCCTCCCACTCTTCCCAGGCCCGGGGCCATCGAGCGAGCACGCACAGGTCGGAGGCCGGCAACTCTTCGGTCACGCCCCGTTTCGGTGCCTGTCGATTCAGATAGGTCCAGAGCTGCTCGGTGATAAACGGAACGAACGGATGCAGCAGGCGGAGCACCTGATCAAGACCCACGGCCAGCACTTGACGGGCGATCGGCCCCTGGGCCTCGTCGCGCATCCGCGGCTTGATGAGCTCCAGGTACCAGTCGCAAAACTCGCCCCAGAAGAATTCACGAGCCGCCGTGATCGCGGCAGAGGGACGATAGCCCTCCAGGTGTCCGGTGACCTCGCGAATCGCCCGGGACAGGCGCGAGAGGATCCAGCGGTCCTCGGCCTGGACGGTGTCCGGCGCCAGGGGCTGGAAACCGAGATCGCCCAGGTTCATGAGCGCGAAGCGCGCCGCGTTCCAAAGCTTGTTGCAGAAGTTCTTGCCCACCTCGAAGCGGTCGCTGAACACACTGGACGCAGGCACGTCCGGCATCGTGCCCAGCACATCGAACTCGGCACTGCAGGAAGTGCAGAGATAGGTGAAGATCGTGCGGCCGTGTTTCGCTTCCGTAAGCTCCACAAGGGTTTCGCACGAAGGGCAGACGGCCTGCACGGGGAGCCTCACGTCTTGCATGCCCGTTTCCATGGAGCAGATCAGATAGCGCATCGCGTCCGCACCGTACTGCTCGATGATATCCACCGGGTCGATGCCGTTGCCCTTGCTCTTGGACATGGTCACGCCCTTGCCGTCGAGGATCTTGGCGTGAACGAAGCAGTCCGTGAACGGAACGTCCCCGTGGTTGTAGAGGCCCATGATCAACATCCGGGCCACCCAAAGGGTGATGATGTCGCGTGCGGTGACCAGGCATGAACCGGGATAGTAGTAGGGGAACGAGTCCTCGAAGCCCTCGATGTTCCCGAGCCGGGACTGTCCCTCGCCGATGGCCGCGCCCCCCGGGTCGGGCCAGCCGAGGGTACTGAAGGGCCACAGGGCCGAGCTGAACCAGGTGTCCAGAACGTCCGGATCCTGCTCCAGGCCCAACTCTTTCAGTCGGCCCGCGTGCGTTTCTTCGACGCGGACGTTCCGGAGACAGAGCTGCAACTCCAAGTCGGCCGCTTCGCCCGCCTGCGCCAACGCGAGGCCCGCTGCAGGGTCGTGCTGGGTGCCGGAGGAATCGGCAACCCAGACGTGCAGGTCTTGGTCGGCATCCTTGGGAAGTCCGTCCAGGATCTGCTTCAGGCGCGCGGCATCCCCGCAGACCGCCGTCCACACAGGAATCCGGTGACCCCACCAGAGCTGGCGGCTGATGCACCAGTCCCTCTTCTCCGCCAGCCAGTTCACGTATCCGCTCGTGTAGCGGTCAGGGTGGAAGGTGAGGCCTTTTCCTTTCGGGGTCTTCCAGTCGCCGCCTGCGGCGTCGATCGCGACCTGTGCCAGCCCGACGGTCTTGAACTCGTTCGGGGTGCCCCGCCCGCAGACGATGCCTCCTTCCACGTCCCCCATTCTGACGAACCACTGCTTGGACAGGTACGGTTCGATGGGCGTCTTCGAGCGATCCGAGTGTCCGAGCTCCACCTCGCGGTCCTCGACCGAATCGATGAGTCCCTGCGCCTCGAGGTCCGCAACGACCCGGTCGCGGGCCTCGAAGCGGTCCATCCGAGCGTAGGGCCCTGCATTTTCGTTCAGGGTTCCGTCGGACTGCAGGATGTTGATGATGTCGATCTTATCCGCGTGGCGCTGCCACACGTCATAGTCGTTCGGGTCGTGGGCGGGCGTGATCTTGACGCACCCGGTTCCCAGCTCGGGCTTGGCCCATTCGTCCAGGATGATGGGCATCTCCCTATCGAGAAGCGGCAGCAACACCTTTCGACCCGACTCCGCCATGGCGACAAGACGCTCGAGGGCAGAGAGCTTGGTCTTGCGAACCTCCAGGAGGCGTCCCAGTTCCTCCTCGGCCTCTTCCTTCTCCCGAGTGGCCACTTCAGCGATCTTGCGTTTCTGCTCGGCGATCCGTTCGTCCAGGGCTTGCGCCGGATTCGGGTGGCACGCCACCGCCGTGTCTCCCAGCATCGTTTCCGGGCGGGTGGTGGCCACGATCACGTACTCCGGTTCTCCCGGCTTCGGTTCGATCACAGGATAGCGGACATACCAGAAGTGGCCTGCCACTGCCTCGTGGTAGACCTCGTCGTCCGCCACGGCTGTCTGGAGCTGACAGTCCCAGTTCACCAGACGGTCGCCCCGGTAGATCAGCCCGTCGACGAAGAGACGGAAGAAGGTCTCACGTACGGCGGCACTGCAGACCGGGTCCATGGTAAACCGCTGTCTGTCCCAGTCGGCCGAGCAGCCCATCTCCTGCTGCTGTCGGACGATTCTCTGCTGATACTCGTCCTTCCATGCCCAGATGCGCTCCACCAGGGCCTCCCGACCGATGTCGCGACGGGTCTTGCCCTCTAGCTCGAAGAGGCGCTTTTCCACCACGGCCTGCGTAGCGATTCCCGCGTGGTCCGTGCCGGGTTGCCAGAGTGCATTGTCCCCCATCATCCGGTGCCAGCGTATGAGCAGGTCCTGCATCACATTGTCCATGGCGTGGCCCATGTGGAGCGCCCCGGTAACGTTGGGCAGAGGCATCATGATGACATAGCGCCTCTCGGGCGGCCGCTCGTCCGGAACCGCTGAAAAGGCTTTCGCCTCGTGCCAGCGCCGGGTGATCTGCTCTTGAAACTCAGTCGGTGTATAAGTCGTTGGAAGCTCTGTCCCCATGGTTTTAGCCCCTCGAAACGGGACGCGTTGCCGCCCCAGGTTGCGCCTGCTCTTCGTTCTTGGTGCAAACTGCATAAAGAACGCCATAGGCCACCGCGAAAAACACGTAGGTAATGACCATCATCCAGCCGAGTGCATTGAAGACGCCGGCCAACTGAGCCCACACCAGTGCGACGGCCCCCACGCTGAAGCCGATCAGGCACCCGAGGGCGAGAAGAAGCTGGGTTTCGAGGCCCCGATCCCGGGCCAGCCACGTAATCACGCCGAAGCAGAGGAACTCCCCCCCCAGCATTCGGGCCAGAATCGCTCCGGTCTCATTCAGCTCAGCGCCGTAGACGCTGGACAAAATGAACCCGGGAAATAGCGTAAAGAGCAACCCGAAGGGCATCGCAACGATGCTGTTCAGGACAAGAACCGTCTTGATCGGCATACTCGTCTCCCCTTTTGATATTTTATAGATTACTTTAAATATATTATGTAAACAACTGTATTATATAATACTTTTCACTTAATATCATCGCGAACGAAATCAAGGTTTGAAAAACGCGGATATTGAAGGCTATATATTCTCCTATGGACGATCAGTTGTCTAGACTCGAAGATCTTCTGAGAGGGCTCGAGGGGCGAAGAGGCAAGGTCTCGGTCCTGACCGGCGCAGGTATCAGTGCGGAAAGTGGAATTCCCACCTTCCGTGGACCGGAGGGCTACTGGACCGTCGGGTCCGAGGAGTACAGGCCCGAGGAGATGGCGACCCAGGCGATGTTCTCCGTCGACCCCTGGGAGGTCTGGGCCTGGTATCTCTACCGCAGGACGGTCTGCCGGAAGGCGAGTCCAAACCCCGGGCACTTTGCAGTGACCCGCATGGAGGAAATCCTCGGCGACCGGTTTCGCCTGATCACCCAGAACGTGGACGGCCTTCATCTCCGGGCCGGGAGCACTGCAGAGAGAACCTTCCAGATCCACGGCAACCTGCACTTCGTGCGCTGTGCGGCCGCTTGCAGCTCAAGACTCTACCCGATCCCATCGAAGATGCAGGACAAGGGAAGAAACCAGCCCTTGAACGAACAGGAGAAGGCCGCCCTCCATTGTCCCGGGTGCGGGGGGATGACCCGCCCCCATGTTCTCTGGTTCGACGAGTTCTACGACGAGCACTTCTACCGGGCGAACAGCGCAATCCAGTGGGCCTCCGGGAGCGAACTGCTTCTCGTGGTCGGCACAGCCGGAGCGACCACCCTTCCGATGCAGATCGGCCAGACGGTTTCCCAGAATCCGGACGCCGTTCTCATCGATGTGAATCCCAACGCGAACCCCTTCCAGGGCCTGGCAAGAAACCATCCGAACGGGATTGTCCTGGAGGGAAACAGCGGGGACGTATTGCCGAGGATCTTTGCTCTATGGGAGAACTTGGGTATTGGCAGTTAGGTAGTACTTTTTGGTATTAGGTATTAGGTATTAGCTCCCAGCCCTTGCCACCACCAGGACTCTCGATCGTCCTCGAACGGAAGGGAGGGGGGAGGGCTAATACCTAATACCTAACAGCCAGAGAAACAACCGGCTGTCCTCGGTTCCGCTGATAAGAGATGAGTACAAAGAGATACAGATGGTTCAGGACAATCACGAAATAGATGAGGAAGACCACGCCGAGGAGGTATTTGACGATGGGAAGGTTCTTGTGAACGCAGAGAACCGTCAGGCAGAGGGCCGTGAGGATGTATTTTACGTTAAAGAAGATCTTCGGACTCATCCCGAGGAAGAAATCCATGATCGGGTTCAGTTCCTCGGCGTTGTTCACGTGGACGTGGTACAGGGTAAGAAAGGCATCCGCGGTCCCCAGCAGGAGGATCGC
>JAUWSZ010000510.1 GCA_030609865.1 bacterium
GAGGAAGATCCCCGCGCCCATCCGGCCGCCGGCCATCAGAAATATGGCCGCCGGCCCCCAAACGAAAAAAGGACCCACCAGCGGAATCAGGCTCAAAACGGCCATCATCACGCCCCAGACCAGGGGTGGGAACCCGACGATCAGGAAGCCAAGACCTCCCAGGAAGCCCTGGACCGCCGCCGTGACAAACGTGCCCAGGAAGGCCGACTCACTCACCTCCCTGAACTTCTCCTGTATCTCTCGCTCGAGGCTGCCCGGCAGGGGCGTCAGGTGCATCATCCAGTGCAGAAAGGCCGCACCATCCTTGTAGAAGTAGAACAATGCGAAAAGCATCAAAAAGAACTGCCATACCATGCTGGTGACCAACTTCACCCCGCTCGTGCTCCATTTCATCAGGAGCCCGCTCAACGTACCCGCAAATCCGGTGAGGGCCTTTCCCACATCGATGCGTTCCAGGTCGAGTCTCGGCAGGAATCTCGCCTGCAGATCGACGAGCCGCTGACCCACACCTTCCTGCAGGACGCCACTCTGGGCCTTCTCGTTGACCCAGCCGTAGATCTGGACGGATTCCTTGGCCAGCAGCCCAACGAGCATGATGCACGGCACGATGATGACAAACACGACAAAGAGGCAGCTCAGGAACGCGGAAAGGCCCTTGCGGTCCTTGGTCCAGGCGAGAATTCGCCGGTACACCGGATAGGTGATCGTGGCGAGCACAAGGGCCATCAGGAAGATGTTCAGGAACGGCCGGAGGACGAGATAGCCGAAGAGGAGCACCAAAACGAGACATATAAGGAGAAAGCCCTGGCCACGCTCCCGGTAGTTCTGATCCTGCTCCATGCCTTCCTCCCTTTGCGGCAGCCGGCTGCGAAGTATACGCCGTGCCTTGGTTTTTCGCGTTTTGCCGGAGGACAGTCTATCAACTCGCGAGGACAAAACACAAATAGGACGCAGGTCGGGAGGGTGCCGGGCTCTGGGCCCGGTATTTGCTATATGGGCCGGGCTCTGCTATGGATAGGTAAGGACTCTCACGCTCCGTTTCCGATTTGATTGAAAAGAGCCATTTTCACTTGAACCGTCAAGACCGCGAGCGAGACTTGGCGGATTTTTTTGGCCTGAATCGCCTGGATGCGGCAGGGCGGAACGGCCATGTTGGTACTCGGGCAGCCCCGCGGAAGGAGGTGCGACATCGCAAGGAGGAGAAGGCCTGGATCAGGCAAGAGAGGGAGTTACAAGAAGAAGCCCCCCCAACACAAGGTGATATGTAGCGTGTGTGGACAGGTGGTCGTGACCTCTGTAAGGCCGCCGGCGGGCCAGGACCTCACGTGCCTGAGCTGCGTGTATGCTGACAAGAGGGCGTCGGAAGGAAGTCCCCCGTAACAAACCCGCAAACGGACGTTTATCGGTAATCTACCAGGGAAAGACCTTCCTAGAATCTTCCGTCGGATCATCCACAGTTCTTGCGTAGATGTTGAGGGAAGGTCATGTTGGGGGGCTGGAGGCGGGGACTGATCCCTGACCCCCGATCCCTGAACCCTCGCGGCTCTGCCGCATTACGGTGCGTAGCCTTCGGCATACTGTATCTTCGCCGGCTCACGCAGTTTTGCTACGTATGCAGCGACGGCCTTGTCCTTGGCCTGACGGTTCAGCAGGTTCTCGATCTGGCCCTTGACCTCGTCCAGGGTGGCTTCCTTGGTCTCCTGATGGTCGGTCACCTTGATCAAGTGATACCCGAACTGGGTTTCCACGATTTCGCTGGTGTCGCCCACCTTCATCGCAAAGGCCGCATCCGAGAAGGGCTTCACCATCTTGCCCCTTTCGAAGTATCCCAGATCACCGCCCCGGGCCTTGCTCGGACAGTCTGAGTGCTGGCCTGCCAGCTGGCCGAAGTCGCCGCCCTTCTCGACCTCGCCCTTGAGGCCCGCCAGTTCCAGCCGCTTCCGGGCACGTTGCTCTTCCGTAGCATCCGCGTCGACCGTGATCAGGATATGGCTGGCACGGACCTGTTCCGGCGACCGGAAGCTTTCGGGATGGTCCCGATAGAAGGCGCTCACTTCTTCGGCGCTCACTTTCTTCACGTCTTTCAGCTGTCCATCCAGAAGGACTTCGATCATCAGGTCCTCTTTGATCTCCGCCTGGAACGCTTCCTTGGAAAGCCCCATCGAATTCAACGCGCTCTGGAATTCCTCCGGAGAAGAAAAGCGCCCGACAGTCTCGTTGAACCGATCATCCACCAGCTTCTGCTCGGGTTGGGTCCCCTGCCGCCCGGCCTCCTCGAGGAGGAGGCTCTGATTGATCAGGTTCTCCATCGCCTGCTTTCGCAAGACCGTTCGCGCCTGAGCGGCCCTGTCCGGGGGAATCTGATTTCTGTACTGTGCAAGGAGGATCTCCGTCGCACGGTCCACATCCGACACGTCGATCACTCTATCGTTCACGCTAACCACCATGGAGTTCTCCTTTGCCATGGTCGAGGCGGAGGGAAAAGCCTTCTCCCCGGCGTCTTCGATTCCCGTTTGTGTCGCCTGGGGGTCGCTCTGCGCCTTCCCTTCCTCGCCTTTCTGACAACCGATAGCAATGATGCCCATTCCCAGCAGCAACAAACAAAAGATCAAGGCTTTTCTCATCGTTCATCGTCCTCCGAGCAAAAAAAAGCCACCGGCAGGCATCTCTGCACTGGTGACCACATGGGGCAACACCTGATCGACAGACGGCAGATCGAACATTCGATCACGGAATAGGAATTGATACTTTTAAGAAGCATATCAGGCCCCAGGCGAATGTCAACCATAGCGGGGCTCGAGCAATGAATCCCCCTTGAAAACAAAGAGCAAGTTGGGGCAAAATGGAGACCCCAGCGGGGTCACTTGGAAGTATCGCTATGTTTCAGTTGAGTGCTGCCGTTCGACGCTGCCCTGGACGGAGCCCAAGCAAATCGAATCGGAATAGGGGATGGCACTGGAATCTTACGAGCCCCGGGGTGCATCTGTACCTTGAACCTATCGAAAGCAAAGGAGAAGGAGGATGAAGACAGGAATTCGAATCCTGATGTTCGCGGCCTGCATGGCCCTCCTTGTAGCGCCGACCGTTGCGAGCGACCTCTACATCTACCCGAACAAGGGTCAGAGCAAGGAGCAGATGGAGAAAGACAAGTACGACTGCTACGGCTGGGCGAAGCAACAGAGCGGGTTCGATCCCATGCAAGCGCCCACGGCAAGCAGCCCGCCGCCCCAACAGACCACCTCGGGAGGGGCCGTCGGCGGAGCCGCCAAGGGTGCGGCCCTGGGGGCCATCGGGGGGGCGATTGCGGGTGACGCGGGAAAGGGTGCGGCCATCGGCGCCGGCACCGGCGCGGCCATGGGGGGCATGAGAAGGCGGTCGAGTCATCGCCAGAATGAACAGGAACAGGCACAGTGGGAGCAGCAGCAGAAGGCTCAATACGAGGCCAGCAGGAACGAATACAATCGGGCATACGGTGCGTGCCTGGAAGGCAGAGACTATACGGTA
>JAUWSZ010000618.1 GCA_030609865.1 bacterium
CCATCAGGCCGTCAGGGCCCACGTCATACTTTCCCTTGGTGCTCTCCATGTATTTCAGGCCCGCCGGCGGAATGAAATCACCCGGGTTGTAAGGCAGTTCGCCCACGGTCATCGTCCCGTCGCCCTTCTTGACCCAGTTCAAGACCGGATCCGGCAACAGGCCCTGGGCCTCCTCGGCGTTCGTCTTGTCGATCACGGTTCCGGGCGCCACCTCGGCAAGGGCCGCCGGCGCCAGACAGAGCAAGGTCAGACAAATCACTAGAGCCAATCCGAGGTCTCTTGCTTTCGTCATCCTTTTACCTCCTTCGTTTGTGAGGTTGATCGTGTGCCCTTCTGGTGTTTTCCAATCCATATAGAGGTCTGCTTAATTTGGTAGCATACATGCATTGGGTGAGGTTCGCAAGTCCTGTGGCAACGCAGCATGGAATTTTTTTGCCAGTCCCCCAAAAAATATAAAACGGGGTAATGATGAATCAAAAATTCGCCCTGTCTGCCACCCTACCCTTCGCCCTCCCCCAAGGCCTCGACCATTTTGCCGAGATCCAGCTCCACTTCGCGGGTCTGACCGCCCATTTCCATGAACCTCTTCATTCGTTCTTGCGCAGGCGCCGTCTGCAGAGACTGTGCGAATAGAACGCTTTCTTCCCACAGCCCTTCCACAATCGACATCTCCTCCGCGTTCTGGACCGATTTCTTGGCGAGGGCGATCGCCTCTGCAGGGAAACCGACGATCCTGTAGGCGAGGTCTTCCACAAAGGGCGTCAGTTCATCCGGAGGAGTTCTGCCGACAGCTCGAGCGTGAGGAGGTTGATAGGCGGGTGGTCGATCGTGACGAACGCCACGCCCCGGTCTACCCGAATCTTCAGGAATTCGTAGCCTTCATAAGCCATGGGATTCCTCCCTTTCCAGTTTGTCCTTCCTGACGACGGATTCCATAGATTCTTCTCCCGAACCGGGGGCTTCAACCGCCAAGGTGCTGCTGGAAAAAACGGGCCGCTTCTGCCGCCGACCGGAGGGCCGGCTCACCATCGTAGAACTCGAAGTGCCGGGTCTTCTCGAATACGACCCATTCCTTCGGCTCCGGGGCCTTGTCGTAGAGCAGCTTGTAGTTCTCCATCGGGCACACGACATCGAACTCCGCAGCGATCAGGAGCAAAGGACGGTCCCCTTTCTTGTGGATGACGGACATGGGGGAGAACTGGAGGTGGTCCTCGAGGAACTGGAGCATGATCTCCCTGCCTTCCAGGTGTGGGAGTTTCTTGGCGTATTCCTTCATGAAGGCGGTCATCTCAGGATCCCCGGCGAGCGCCATGGCATCCCCGTACATCGGATCGTTGTGGAGCACTCTTCCGCGCCGGTCCTCTTCGATCATCGGACGAAAGGACTCGATCACCTCGGCCGGCATCCGGTCCGCCATGGCGGAAGCGGCATCGCCGAAGCCGAGCTGGCCCACGCATGCCTTGGCACGATCGTCGACGGCAAGAACGTAGGGGGCAAGGGCGCCCCCGTAAGACGTTCCCCACAGGCCGATGCGCTGGGGGTCAACCTCCGACCTTGTGGACAGATAGGTAGTCGCGTTGATGATGTCCGCTGCCTGCTCCTGCCAGAGCAGGCGGCCCCGCTGTCCGTCCGACTCCCCGAATCCACGGTAGTCGAAGGTGAGGGCCACGAACCCGGCCTGGGCAAAGGCCTCTGCATACTGGGGCAGGAGGAACTCCTTGACGCCGGTGAAGCCATGACACAGGACGATACCTGCCTTTCTCTCTTCACCACTCACCCCATCCGAAAGATAGAGAATGCCGGCAATCCTGGCCCCCTCGGAATAGAAATGCACTCGTTCCGTAGCCATCTCTTTCACCTCCCTAGGTTTCGCGAATGCCTGTCCGGAGGGGCTCATTCGAGTCCTTCCACAGAGAACTCCATCAGAACCTGACCGCAGTCCCCATAAGGGAACGGAGCGCCGTAGCAGTTCATCCTGACGTCAATGATTTCCCCCGTGAAATCGCCCTTCCCGATCGTGTTTTCCGTATCGTCGGCCATGCGATCCAGGATCATGATCAGCCGGTACCAGATCCTGTTCAACAGGCGAATGCACACGGGCTTGTCGCCCGCTGCCGTGAGGAGCCGGCCCATCGAGTCGAACGCTATCGTTTCCCCCACCCCATGGCCGGCAATACAAGCCTCGGAGGCGACGATCCTGGCGACGATCCGAGCATCCCGGTGCTTCTCGAGGCCCAGGATCTTGTGCACCCTCTTGGGCGATTGGACGAAAACCTCTCTTTCTTCGATTGTCAGGGGGTATTCCGCCAGGAATTGCCTGGCCATCTCCTGCCTTTCGGATGAGGAGAGGGTCGTCCAGCTCCGGACCGCACCTCGATTCCGATTCTTCGTTGTCTGTTTCTTCTTCTTCGTGGCCACTAGTCGATCCCCCCTGGGTTTGGCCCCCGGGCCGTAGTGGAGCGGAACAACAAATGGGGTGTCAGCGTCAGGCCGACCGTCGTCCGGAGATACTCGTGGATGGGCATCCGTTCGTAGGTGATCTTCATCAGGTTGTTTCCCAACCCCTTGTTATCAAAGCCTGGATCGGTACAGCTTACGTATTCCACCTGGAATTTCGATGGATCCGCCCCCCTGCCCATCCTGTCGAGGCAGGAGTAGATGACGGGAGAAATCGATGCAATGGCGTGAGGGCAGATCGATTTCGGGCACTTGCGTCTCATCAACATCCCCAGGGAATCAAAGTAGAGACAGTCCCCCTGTTTCCACCCCACGGTGCACCGGTTCGTCTTCACCATCTCGACCCGGAACCAGTAGAAGCTCCTGGAAAGTTCCGCCACGCCGTGGGCCCATGTCGTTTCATGGAGTTTTTCGATCTCCTTGTCGGTGTATCCGCCGCGGTTCCGAAGGATCCTCCAGAACATCTTTGCAGAGCCATCTTGCAGCAAGCCCATGTCTTTCGCCTTTC
>JAUWSZ010000672.1 GCA_030609865.1 bacterium
CTACACACAGGAGAGGCTACGCGATGTCCAGAGTAATTGTCCAAGATTCGGACTTCGAGAGCCTGCGGAGAACGATCGATTACATCTTCGAAGAATTGGAGGTGGATCTGAAGGGAAAGAGCGTCCTGATCAAACCGAATTTCGGAGCGGCCGTGGGGCCGGAGAAATCGGCATTGACCGATGCGAGGGTAGTCAAGGCTGTTCTGGATGCCTGCCTCGAGCAAAGCCGTGAGGTCGTGATTGGGGACAACCCAGGGAATCTTGACACAGGCGCTATGCACACGATCAAGATGTCGGGGATTCTGGAACTCGCGGGCGAGTTCTATTGTAACATCAGCAAGGAGGGGGAATTCGTTGACATTGGTTCCGAGATCATCCCCAGGGTCTTTCTGTCAAGGAAGGTCATGGATGTCGATTACGTGATCAACATCCCCAAGATGAAGACCCACGTTCTTTGCGGGCTCTCGTGCTGCATCAAGAACCTCTACGGCTACATCGTGGGTGCCATGAAGGCGAGATACCACCTGGAGTCCAAGGGCCTGAAACGGCTTGCCCAGTTGTGGCTCGATCTGTACAAATACCGAACGCCTGACTTGAACATCGTCGATGCAATCGTTGCCATGGAGGGCGGCGGGCCGACCCATGGGAAGCCGAGGGAAGTGGGAAAAATAATTGCCGGAACGAACGGGTTTGAAGTGGATGTGGTGCTCGCGACCATGATGGGGTGGGAGCCGAAGGCGATCAAGAAGCTGGAAATGGCATGGGAGCAGGGATTGGGGGAGATCGATGTGGAGAAGATTGACGTAACGGGCGACTTCGAGGTCCTCCCGGAGTTTGAGAAGCCACCGACCTTTGCATCCATCGACCCGAAGTTCAACCCATACGAGGAAATCGTTCGAATCCAGCCCAGGCTGGATGAAGAGAAATGTGTTCTTTGCAGGGTCTGCGGGGATGAGTCCTGCCCGGCAGAATCGATTTCTTTTGAAGAATTCCCTGTTATCGATCCGAAGAAATGCTTTTCCTGTTACTGCTGTATCGAGTTCTGTCCCGAAGGCGCCTTGTATGTTGAGTATGACAAGGAGATATTCGAAATCCTATAGAGGGACGTTCGAGATGCCCAATCGTAAAGTGGACGCACTGGTGATCGGTTCGGGCGTTGGGGGGCTCTGTGTGGCGGCGAGGCTTGTCGCAGAGGGTCTCAAGGTCTCGGTCATCGAGAAGTTGCCCTATTTGGGAGGACGGTTTTCTACCCGGAACATAAAGGGGTTCAAGATCACGACCGGTGCCATCATGGTCCCCTTTGGCGAACGAAGTGCGTTCCATGAGACCTTCCGTCTGATGGAGGCCCCCCTCAACGTCAGGGAAGGGACGGGCGGGTTCCGGTACCGATTGAGCCACGGAGAATATGATCCTCCTGCTGAAGGAGGAGGGGGCCTGCTCGGTATGCTGCAGTTCGCCATGGGGGAGGATACGGCTGCCAAGGGGCTCTTCCACCACTTCAAGCGGGCTCTCGGCTGGTGGGAACCCACGGACGAGATTTCCTTCGAGGAGTGGTTGTCTCAGTACACAAACCATCCCGAAGTTCACAACATGCTGCAGGGGTTTTGCGCCGCCTTTATCGGTGTGAGCCTGAACGAGGTCCCTGCGGGCGAGTACTTCCGATTCCTGAAGGCCATGGGGAGGAACAACCGGTATGGTATAGCAGTGAATGGA
This sequence comes from bacterium, assembly GCA_030609865.1. The sequence goes on from JAUWSZ010000672.1 coordinate 1,714, forward strand.
AACGTGGAGCTCATGGAATCCCTGGCCGGCGCCATCGAGGACAGGGGTTCATGGGTAAACACGAAGGCGGCATGCAGGCGGATTCTGGTGGAAAAGGGCCGCGCCAGGGGGGCCCTGATCGTGCGGGATGGGGTCGAAGAGACGGTGGAAGCAGATTACGTGATCAGCAACGCCGGTCCGAACCGAACCATCCAGCTTGCCGGAGAGGAGAACTTTGAGAAAAGCTATTTATCTCTTCTTCGTGAGCATCCGTTTGTCACGCCTGTCTTTCATGTGTGTATCCGCGCCCCGGAACCGCTGGATCCCTATCCCGGGATCATCAACTTCGGTAACACACGCAGGCTGATCTTCCTGGAATGCCCAACCCTGACCTGCCCGGAGCTGGCACCGGAAGGAATGCATATCACCACGACCTTCAGTGTACCGGAATCGTCGACGCCACCGATCAAGCGGAAACAAACGATCCAGGAAATCATGGTCGATCTGGAGGAAAATTTTCCGTCTTTCAATAGAAAGAAAGATGAAGTGATGGTCACGACCCATCATGGGGAGTGGCCCTCGATGCGAAGGTGGCCGGGATATCCGATGCCGACGAAAACACCGGTCGAGAACCTGTACAATGTTGGTGACGGGTGCATGCCGCCGGGCACAGTGGGAATCGAGGCGTGTGCCTTGTCCGCAAAAGCAGTGGCCCGACAGATCTCATCCGAGAGATGAACTGTAGGGAACCAAGCATCAAGAGCAGGAGGGGTGAGCAAGATGGGTAACTGGGATGTTGTGATTGTCGGAGCCGGGTTTGGAGGGCTCTGTTCGGGGGCACTTCTAGCCCATGCGGGAAAGAAGGTCCTCGTGCTGGAGAAGGACAACGCCATCGGAGGACGTGCCAAGAGCATCTTGTATTCAGGTCAGGTTCTCGACGACGGCGCCCACATTCCTTCGAGGGCGGGGCACCTGGAATCGATCTTCGAAGACCTGGGGCTTGCCTATCCGGAATTGGCGCACTTGGGCAAGAGCGAAATCTACCATGAGGGAAA
>JAUWSZ010000179.1 GCA_030609865.1 bacterium
ATCGGGGAAAACCATCGATTTTGATCGAGGACGACGACGAGGACGAAATAGAACCCGGCAGTGGATGGCAAGAGACGGCCCGTTATGCAGCCTGACGACGTTCCTTTGGGTAACGCCAGCCTGCCCAGACCTGACGAATCGCCCGAATCAGCAGGGGGTGGATCAACTCCACTGCCGCTTTCCCGTAGAGAAGATCGAGATGATTCGCCCCCTCCACGACGAAATCGACCGACTGGCTCCTCTCGGTCGAGATCTCGACCCGGGCCAGATCCTCCACGTCCCGAATACGGTGAACCTGCTTGATCCGGTGCGGGTAGAATTTGCCGAACCGCGCGTTTACGGGTGGGGCCAACGGGTCTTCCGTGCCCCAGAAGCGGAAGAGAGGGATATCCTCGGGGAAGAAGCGCAAGAGCTTCGAGTAGTTCAGTCGGGTCTCGTCCATTCGCTTGAACCCCTCCCCGTTGTAGATTGCCTTGAGGAACTGGAACCCAAGCCCCAGGGGAAAGGACTCGCCACAGACCCGGATGTAATCGATGATGAATTCCCTGTCATTCTTGTGGTTCTTCGGGCTGATCAAGGGATTCAACCCGGCCACATTCGTGTTGAGAACCATCTTTGTCCCGGTCCGCAGACCCGGAACGCGGGTAAGCAACCCGATGGCCTCCCGAAGGGGAATGTTCCGAAGGCGAAGAATGCGGGAAAGGTGGTTCAGCCAGAGGCTGTACGGGAATATGGGGTGGGTCAGCTTCTGGAAGAATTTCGGCGCCCCGAGGGTGATGACGCCCCGGATCATTGACAGACACTCGTTCGCCTCTTCGAGAGGCGGAAGGACCTTGTCGAGCCTTTGCCGCTGTATACCCGTGAGCATGTCCAACCTGTCAAAATTCCGCCTCAGGCTCCAGTTCAGGACCATATACTCCGATACGATGCCCCACATGCTGTGGCTGACCAGAATCACAGGTTTTCCCCGAGATCGCTTGAAAATGAACCGGACAGCAGCAGCAAGGTCATAATCGATCAAGGTGTCGATGGTCAGGAAGGGGTCAAACTTCCCGGTGTTCACCCCCATGCCTCTAGGATCGAACAGGTAGACCCAGAACCCCAGGTCGGCGAGATCCTTTGCCATGGAGTGACGGTTGTTCAGGTTGTAGCAATTGCTGTTGCATCCGATCCCGGGAACCATCACGAGCGAAGGCCGGTTGTCCCCGGAGGTCACCGCTTCCATGCTGGCAAGCCGACGGAAGCCGATGAACTTGCCTTCATCGGTGTAGTCCCCGTAGTGCACGATCTCGTAGTCGCCCCGTCCGTTCTCCTCGCTTTCTTCGATTTCACTCTCGAAATAGGCCGGCGTCCGGTGCTCTTTCAGGGTCTCTTTGAGAATCCTTCGACGACGGGCCTCGGCAACGATTCCGTGAAGGTCATGGCCCGGGATGTGGAAGCGGGCCGATGCCAGGCGTCTCAGCTCTTCCTCGCTCAGGAAGATCACTTCTTCCGTCGGACGGATCCTACCCTTGTCCAGCTCGTCGAGCAGAACCAACTTGATCTCGCTCCTCGGGATTCGGGTCTCCGTCTTGTGGAAGAAGATGTGATACAGGGAGAGCGCCAGTTTCGCCGCAGACCGGTTCCGAATCTCTTCCTGGCTCCTCAGGAGCTTCTTCGACACGGGGAGGCCCATGCGGAGCTGGCCCTGGTAGATCCGGCTGTAGGCGTTGTAGCTGGCATTGGTCCAGCGGGCAGGGACTCCCCTCAGGAGAAACCCCAAACCCCCCATCCCCACCTCCTTTAGTCTGGCGCCCGGAGTGTCCGTGCGTCGAACCGGCTTTTTCGCGGACAGGATGAATTCTCTCTCACGATGCATTGCACTCTCCTCCACCTAAGCATATCGGCAACTCCTCACTCCTGCTTTACAGACAGACCCGGTCGTCTTAGGATAAGGATGCTAACCGGAAGAGGGTGATCCCACGTTTCCATCCACAAAGGAGACTCAAAGTGGCGAAGCAACCGGTCTCGATCCCTGAGTCCGAATGGAAGGCAATCTTCGACGAGTCCCTGGAGTACTTCCGAAACCTGCTTCGCTTCGACACGACCAATCCGCCGGGAACCGAAAGGGAGGCTTCCATTTTATCGATCTCATGCACGGGCACGACGAGTGAATTCCGGTGGAGGGGTTCTTCTTCGGGGTTCGGGTCCTCTTCGACCTGGTGGCGCGTCTCTGCACACAGGATTGAGGCGCCTTCGTACCCCCGCCCGCTTGCGCGCCCGAGCCCGAGCCCGACGAACCACGGATAGGAGCCATTTTCGGGCACGGGTGGGGGCGCGGGCGCGGTAATACTGAATCCAAGGGTCGCAGCTCGAGAGTCTCGCTGCTCACACCCGTGCCTAGCCCCCCTTCCGCCTTCTCGGGAAGAAAAACAGGAAGCCAAGGACAAGACACACGAGCAGGGCCAGGACGTATTCCCCCTCCTTGATGTGCCGGACGAGCAACTCGCGGTTCTCCCCGAAGAAGTACCCCAAAGCGATAGCCACGGGCGCAAGCAGGCAGGCCGACAGGAAATCCGCCAGGAGGAATCGCAAGGGGAACATCCGGCTCATGCCGGCAACGACGAAGATGGGGCACCTGAGAAAAGGCAGGAAGCGCGCCGAGAAGACGGCGAGCCAATCGTGCCTTCGGAAGCGTGCTTCCGCCTCGCGGAACCTCTCCTTGTTGGGCGGTCCGGAAAAGGCCTTCCATCTCAATACCCTTTCCCCGAAGACATAGCCCAGCGAGTAGTAGATGCTGTCCGCTGTCACGAATCCCGCGAGGGAAACGAGGAGGTAGACCGGAAGGCTGCCGATGCCCTGGGAGGCCAGGATGCCTGCGCCCACGATCACGAGCGTCTTCGAGAAGGGCAACACCGTGCTGAACAGGAGGATCAGCCCGTATACCCCCAGGTAGGAGTACCGGACCAGGTACGGCAGCGTGGCTTCGAGCGACTCCAAGGCTCCTCCTTACTCGGAACGCCCTTCCCCCTAATGCGGCGAAGCCGCAGGTCAAAGGTGAAAGGTAAAAGGGTCAAGGCGAAAGAACAAAGGGGTCAGGCCCCGCCTCCAGCCCTTTCCCTTGCCCGCGCTCGAATTCGAGGACGAGGACGACGACGAGGACGAGCGACAGTCCTGGTGGGGAGGCGCGGCCTTTCCCCTTTGACCTTTCACCTTTCGCCTTGTTCAATTCTCCGATATTGAGGTTCTCCGAACATCTGCGCAAAAAACGTGGATGGTCCGATGAAAGACTCTAAGGACCCGCTTCCGAAGATGTGGTCCGTTGCTTCCTCCACATGCCGAGGATCTTCTGTAGGATCTGTTCTTTCTGTTTCATCATCTCCGCTTTGGACTTGCACTGTACTCTGCCGGCCCCAGCCCCCCGATGTCCGTCGCCCAAGTTCAGGGTGCGCATGATCTCCCCCACATCTTTCTCCGAAGAGGCGAGTTCCAGGCAGGGGCTCAAGGACATCGAGAACCCAAGGTCATTGGTCTTGCGTTTCTGACGGAACAGGCTCTTCACCTCGAGAACCGCCACCGCCTTCGGATAAGAGAGAAAGGCCAGGCTCTTGATGATGTACGGCGCATGCTTGAGGCCCGTCGTGTCGAGAAGAATCACCTCCTGCTCCGCATCCTCGGGCAGAAAGGATGCCATCCGCTCGATGAGGGAACGGCTCTTTTCCTCCATCTCCCGGTAGAGACGGGACTTCTCCTCGACCTCGGGATCGGACAGCACCTCTTCGACAGGAGCCTCGCGGATTCTGCGGATGAGATGACGCATGTACCGGTTTCGTTCCCCCCGCGAACGGAAGGTGATTCGAAGCGAGTCGGAAAGGACCTTGCCCGGGGTCTCGCGCTGCCAATCCTCGAGGTCCTTGTAGTCAAAGCTGTCGACCGTGTCAGCCTCCTCAACCGTCGTGCCCATGAACTCCGGAAAGGCGACCCCCCGCTCCAGGTAATAACGGTATACCACCCTGGCACAGCTCTTCTCCTCCCCGAAGGTGTCTCGCACGGCCTCCAGATCGCCCCCCTTGAGACGATAGTCTTCCAGGTTCCCGCTATGGTGGTCGAACCAGAGCCCGGCGGCGGGATGATGAGGGAGATCGCAGACAATCGTGTCACCTCCCACCTCGAGGCCGGCATCCAGGATGGACACGGGACCGGAAAACCGGAAGTCATCGATCCCGTTCGCTAGACTGCACAGGGCGGCCGACACAACCCCGTCGAAGTCGTCATGGGTCACGATCTTCGCGAACTCCCCTGCGGAAGGGGTCTGGTTCGGTTCTCTCATGACAAAAACCTTTCTTTGCTCCCCTAAGTTTGTTCCATTCTTCATCCATCCCGTCAGGATAACGGATCCCCTATTCCTTGACAAACGATCCGGCAACCATCATGAAGGGACGAGTCGATCCCAACAAAGAGAAAGCAGGCATGAAACAAGCCGATGACCGTTATCGCGAGTTCCTGACGCCTTCGGAAGAGGTCGAGAGAAGGATCGCCCGGTTCCAGCGTCTCCTCCAAGAGCAGGGGTTCGACGGCGCTCTCGTGTGTCATCCCGTGGATATCTTCTACTTTTCCGGCACGGCACAGAATGGGTACCTGTGGATCCCATCGGAGGAGAGCCCCGTCCTGTGGGTGCAGCGCAGCCTCGAGCGTGCCCGAAGGGAATCTCCCCTGCGGGAGATCCACCCGTACCCGGGCCTGCAGGCACTGGGCAACCGGGTGGCCGGGAAGAAAGGCGTGCGAGTCGGCCTGGAGATGGATGTCCTGCCGACGAAGGAATTCCTCCGGCTACAGGAACGGTTGGCCGGGGCCGAATTGGAGGACGCCACGGCCTTGATCCGCAGGGTGCGGCAGACGAAATCCCCTTTCGAGCTGGGGTTCATGCGCAAGGCGGCCACGCTTCACGCAGAGGTGTTTGCCGAGATTCCCCGGATGATCCGGGAGTCTCGAACCGAACTCGACCTGTCGGCCAGGATTGAATTCGCCCTCCGATGCCGTGAACACCAGGGGCTCTTACGTATACGCCGATGGAACCAGGACCTGTACTACGGCCCCGTGGTCAGCGGGGCGAGCGCCTGTTCACCGACGCCGTTCGACGGGCCCGTAGGGGCTCTCGGCCTCTACCCTGCCCTGCCCCAGGGCGCGGGCCGCAAGAAACTCGAGCGGGGCGAACCCATCCTCGTCGACGTGGTCTTCGGGTACAACGGCTATTTCGTCGACAAGACCCGAACCTTCGCGCTGGGGGGCCTCTCAGATGAGTGGATCGAGGCCCATCGGCTCTGCCAACGAATCCAGGACGAGACCGTTCGCAGGCTGAAGCCAGGGAAACCCTGCAACGAGGTCTATGCGGAGGTCGTAGCGGCCTTCGAGGGCTCGAGCCCATTCTGGCCTCACTTCATGGGGTGCAATGACAACAAGGTCCACTTCCTGGGCCATGGCGTGGGCCTGGAACTCGACGAATGGCCCGTGCTGGCTCCCGGGTTCAAAGAGACCCTCCGCCCCGGCATGACCATCGCGATCGAACCGAAGCTCTTTCCCCCCGGAAAGGGCGGCATCGGCCTGGAGAACGTCTACCTCGTCACAGACCAGGGCACCGAAAAGATCACCGATTATCCAGATGATCCGGTGATCGTTTCTTGAGCTGTTGGACGACTCCCGTGCTCGGTTTAGTGGCGAGTGGCTGTTAGGTATTAGGTATTAGGTATTAGCTCCCCGCCATTGCCCCCCAGAAGGATACCCGGGAGGGTGGTTGGGAGGGCTAATACCTAACGGCTAATACCTAATGGCAAGGCTTACAGCGTGTTCAGGGGCCTTCAGCGGCTGCCAAGGTGCTCCAAAAACCGCTGGTACTTCGTGGCGGGCTGGGGTACGAAACGGACGCCCATTCCGTCGAGGAGGGCCTCCAGAAGACCTCGATCCCGTTCCGGATCGTCTGTTTCCACCTCTACTTCATAGTCTTCTTCCCCGTCCGAATACCGGCTTGCGTCCACCTCCATGCAAAGGCCCTCGGCGGTCCTGTA
>JAUWSZ010000064.1 GCA_030609865.1 bacterium
AGCCCCTCACACCGCCCGGTCATCGACGCGGTATGGAACTGGTAAAGGACGCGGCCCGTCGTGAGCATCAAGGGGTATTCATCGTCCGGCAGCTCCGCGGGCGGAATGTAGTCAATGGCGTGGAACATCCCCTTCCCTCGGGTGAAGCGGTCCCGGTGTAGATAGCGCGTGCCCGGGTGTTCGACGTTGGGACAGGGCCACGCCAGGCCTTCCTTGTCGATCCGCTCGTAGGTGATCCCGGCGTAGCTCGGAGTGAGGGTGCGGATCTCCTCGAAGATGTCTTCCGGAGAATCGTAAGACATGGGCAAGCCCATCCGCGTGGCCAGATCCGCCAGGATCACCCAGTCGGGCCGGGCCTGGCCCACCGGCTCAATGGCCTTCCGAACCCGCTGCACCTTTCTCTCGGTGTTCGCAAAGGTGCCGTCCTTCTCGGCAAAGGTCACCGCCGGGAGCACCACGTCCGCCATCCTGGCCGTTTCCGTCAGGAAGATGTCCTGTACGACGAGAAATCCCAGGTTCTTGATCGCTTCCTCCACGTGGTTGAGGTCCGGATCGCTCACCATCGGATTCTCGCCCATGATGTAGAGGCCCTTGATCGTTCCGTCATGGGCCCCGTGCATGATTTCCACGATCGTCAGGCCCGGCTTGTCCGGCAGAGAGACGCCCCAGGCCTCTTCGAACTTCTTCTGCGCATCCGGGTCCCCCACCTTCTGATAGCCCGTATACACATTGGGCAGGGCACCCAGGTCGCAGGCTCCCTGGACGTTGTTCTGCCCGCGCAGCGGGTTGACGCCCCCGCCCTCGATTCCCACGTTGCCGCAGAGCATGGCCAGGTTGGCCAGGCTCTTTACGTTGTCCGTACCGGTGATGTGCTGGGTGATGCCCATGGCGTAACAGATCGACGCCTTGTTCGCAGACCCGTAGAGCCTGGCGGCGGCCACGAGGTCCTGGGCGGGAATGCTCGAGATCTCTTCCACGTACTCGGGCGTGTACTTCTTCACGATCTCCTTCAGGGCCTCGAACCCTTCCGTCCTCTCTTCCACGTATTGCTTGTCGTAGAGCCCCTCCTCCAGGATCACGTGCATCATGCCGTTGATCCAGGCCACGTCGGACCCGGACCTCTGGCGGAGCCAGTGGGTGGCAAACCGAATCATGCCGATTTTCCTCGGGTCCACAACGATGAGCTTCGTGCCGTTCTGCAGGATCCCCCGCTTCATGTAATTCGAGATCACCGGATGGTTTTCCGTGGGGTTGCTCCCGGTGAGCAGGATCACATCGGTATGTTCGAGTTCGCCGATGGAGTTCGTCATGGCGCCACTGCCAAACGCTGCGGCCAGACCGGCCACGGTGACAGAGTGTCAGAGACGTGCACAGTGGTCCACGTTCTGTGTCCCGAGGGCTCCCCGCATGAACTTCATGAACAGGTAGTTCTCTTCGTTCGTGCAACGGGCCGACGAGAACCCTGCCAGGGCCTCCGGACCGTCCTCCTCCTTGATCTTGCCCAGCCTCTCGGCCACCAGATTCAGGGCCTCATCCCAGCTCGCCTCCCGAAACGATTCCCCCTCCCGGATCAGGGGCATGGTCAATCGGTCCGGGTGGTGGATGAAGTCATAGCCGAACCGCCCCTTCACACAGAGGCTACCCCGGTTCACCTCCGCCTCCTCGTTCCCGGTCACCCTCACGATCCGGCCGTTGATGGTATGGATATCGATGACACACCCGGTACCGCAATAGGTGCAGACCGAGCGAACGGTCTCTTCTTCAAAGGACTTCCCAAAGGGCATCCTCTGCTTTTCGGATATGGCGCCCACGGGACAGAGCTGAACGCATTCCCCGCAGAAGACGCACGTGGAATCCGTATAGTCGGTGTCCCCGCCGGTCACGATCTTCGTGTCAGGCCCGCGGAACCCGAATTGAATGACATGATTGACCTGCACCTCCTGGCATCCCCGGACGCAGCGGCCGCAAAGAACACACTTGTTCAGATCCCGCACGATCATCGGGTTGGAGTTATCAAAGGGCAAGTCAGGGGGCTGGATGGGGAAGCGGGGATGTTCGATCTCCAGCTCGTAGGCAAGATCCTGCAGCTCACAGCGCCCGTTCGAAGCACAGTTCGGGCAGTCGTGGTTGCCGCTGGCCAGCAGAAGCTCCACGGTCAACGTGCGGGCCGCCATCACCCGCTCGTTCCGGGTGTGCACCACCATCCCGTCCCGGTCCACCGGCGTGGCGCAGGCAGGCATCAGGGCCCTGCCCCCCTCCACCTCGACGACGCAGACCCGGCACGCGCCGGTGCTGCGCAGCCTCGGATGATAGCAGAGAGACGGAATGTGAATCCCGTTCTCACGGGCCACCTCCAGGATGTACTGCCCTTCGGTTGCGGTCAGCTCACACCCGTCGATCGTGATCTTCAGCTCCTTGCTCATACCCTTCATCCCCTTCTATGAAATCGCATCAAACCGGCATGCAGCGATACAGCTCATGCACTTCACGCAGATCCCCTTGTCGATCTTGGCCGGTTGCTTCTTCTCCCAGGTGATCGCATCCACGGGACAGGCCCGGTAGCACAGGCCGCACATCGTACATTTCTCCACGTCCACCTCGAACTTGACCAATTCCACGCAGGCATGAGCCGGGCAGATGTTCTCGTTGATGTGGGCCTCGTACTCGTGCCGGAAGTACCGCAACGTGGAAAGCACGGGGTTGGGGGCCGTCTGGCCGAGCCCGCAGAGCGCGGAGTCCTTGATGATGTGGCTCAACTCCTCGAGGGTATCGAGATCCTCGGGTCTTCCCTCCCCTTTCGTGATCCGCTCCAATATGTTCAGGATCTGTTTGGTCCCTTCCCGACAAGGCGTGCACTTCCCGCAGGATTCCTCCTGGCAGAAGTCCATGAAGAACCGGGCCATGTCCACCATGCAGGTACTGTCATCCATCACGATCATCCCGCCGGACCCCATGATCGCCCCTGCCTTGGTGATCGCTTCATAGTCGGTCGGCGTGTCCAGCTGACCCTCGGGCAGACAGCCGCCGGAGGGTCCCCCCATCTGCAGGGCCTTGAACTTACGCTTGTTGGGGATCCCGCCCCCAATGGTGTAGACGATGTCCCGAAGCGACGTTCCCATCGGGACCTCGACGAGTCCCACGTTCTTGACCGCACCGGTAAGGGCGAAGACCTTCGTGCCCCGGGACTTCTCGTACCCGATCCCATGGTACCAGTCCGCACCCTCGCGGATGATGTTGGGGATGTTCGAGAGGGTCTCCACATTGTTCAGGATGGTCGGCTTGTTCCAGAGGCCCTTGTTCGCCGGGAAGGGAGGCCGCGGCCGCGGATTGCCCCTTCTCCCCTCCACCGAGGCCATCAGGGCGGTCTCTTCGCCGCACACGAAGGCTCCGGCGCCCACGTACAGATCTATGTTGAAGGAGAAGCCGGTTCCGAAAATATCCGCGCCCAGCAGGCCGTAGTCCCTCGCCGCTTCGATCGCCTTCTGCAGGGTCGTAACGGCGATCGGGTATTCGGCCCTGCAGTAGATGTATCCCTGGCCGGACCCGATGGCCCTTGCAGCAACAACCATTCCCTCGATCACGCTGTGCGGATCGCTCTCCAACACCGAACGGTCCATGTAAGCGCCCGGGTCTCCCTCATCCGCGTTGCAGAGCACAAACTTCGTGTCCCCCTTGGCCTGCATGCAGAATTTCCACTTCATTCCGGTCGGGAAGCCCGCTCCCCCGCGACCGCGTATCCCGGACTTGAGGACCTCCTCAACGATCTCCTCGGGCTTCATCCGGGCAAGCGCCTTGTGCAGGCCCTGGTATCCATCGTGTGCGATATAGTCATCGATCGATTCTGGGTCCATCCGGCCACGGTTCCGAAGCACGACGAACTCCTGCCCCTTGAAGAACGGATCTTCCTCCTCGTTGAGGACGTGATCCTCGTCGACCTCTCCACCGAAAACATGCTTCTCCAGGATCTGCTCCAGCTTGGCCGGATCCACACGGCGGTAGCGAACCGGCTTCTGGCCCGGGAGATCCACGGTGATGATCGGCTCCATGCCGCAGAAGCCCACGCAGCCGGTTTGCATGATACGATATGTGTCCTCTGCCTCCCCTTTCGCTTTCAGGATATCGAACAATTTCTGCCAGACCTTGTCCGCACCCGATGCAATACCGCAGGTGCCCTTGTGCACCGTGATGCCGGCCTTTTTTCCATTGGAGGCCAGTTCCCTTCTCCGGCTCGCCTCCACCTTGATCCGGTTGAGATCCTCCACACTGATTCTTCCCATGGGATTCGACTCCGGCGGTGTTAAGGTCGTCAAGGATTCACTCGTATTGCTCGAGGATGGGAGGCATGTCTTTGGCACGAACCTCTCGATGCACATCTTCGCCCACTGTGATCACAGGGGCAATTCCGCAGCATCCCAGACAGCGAACGCCCTCGATCGTAAACCTCCTGTCTTCCGTCGTTCCCCCGATCTTACACGCGAGATCACGGCTCAGGTTCTGAACCAGGTCTTTGTTGCCTCGGACATAACATGCCGTACCCAGGCAGACCTTGATCAAGTTGCGGCCGATCGGTTCCTGCCGGAAGAAGGAGTAGAAGGTGGCCACGCCGTAGACTTCACTGAACGAGAGGTTCAGTCCCGTGGCAATCCTCTGCTGGAGGGGCAAGGGAAGGTATCCGGTGACGTCCTGGACATCCTTCAATACAGGGATCAGGGCCCCCGGTCTGTCCCGGTCCCGCCTGATGATGGAATCCACCGCATCCAGCTGATCGGCAGTGAATTTCGTCGATACGGTTTTTTCAACCTCCGCAGTCGTCTGGTTCGAAGCCTGTGCCATTGATTCCTCCGAGAGTCGAACCTTTTGAACGGGTAGAAACGAAGCACACATCCTAGCTTGTGAGAGGGGATTTTGTCAATGGGATCGGGGAGTTGTTTTTCACTTGGAATTTCTCTCGACCAGTCGCACACACGCCCTTATGATATCTTCCGCCCCGGCCCTCCAGGAGAACTCCTTGGCCCGTTTCGACCCCTTTTGAATCAGCGAACGCCTCAGATCCCGGTCCGAAAGAACCCGGTGCATGGCCTCCTCCAGTTCGTCCGCATCGGTCGGGTTCACCAGGACCGCTGCATCCCCCACAACCTCAGGCAGTGACGACGCCCGGGACGTGACGACCGGGCACCCGCATGCCATCGCCTCGAGCGGGGTGAGCCCGAATCCCTCCTCAGAGGAGGGGTACACGTACAGGTCGGCAAGCCCGTAATAGGAGGGGAGTTCCTCGTTGGGCACGTAGTCAGGATAGAGAACATCCTCCTCGAGCCCGAGGGAACGTGTCGTCTGCCACACTTCCCGGAAATACGGGGTCTTTGGCCCCACCACGACCAGCTTCTGTTCCACTGGGGCCCTGGACTTGAGCTTTCGGTATGCGGCCAGCAACGTCTTCAGGTTGCGGCGGGGGTCATGGGCCCCTACACTCAAGACGTAAGATTGCGGGAGCCCCAGGCTTTGGCGTTTCTTCTCCCTCTCAGCGGCAGCCCCTGCCAGGGGATGGAAATGGTCCGACACGCCGGTGTGAAAAACCACGATCTTCTCGGGCGGAATGCCGAGTTGTCCGACGATCTCCGCCTTGCTCGCCTGCGAAAGGGTGAAAACCAGGTCCGCCTTCCGAGCACAGCGCGGAACCATGGCCCTCCAATATCGCGTCCATGCATCGCTCTGCGCCCCGGTCGTGAGGAAGATCAGGTCATAGATGATCACGGCCGTCAGGGTCGGGCAGACGAGCGGGCCGAGGGGGTCCATGCAGACGAGTACGTCCGCCTCTTCCCTGCGTGCCACGGCCGGCAGGCGGGCCTGCTTCCAGGTCACGTTCCGGAGAAAGTTGATCACTTGGAGAGGAAGAGAAGGTACGCCTTTTCCGGGGGGAGGCTCCATGGATTCCGGGATACACTTACACACGATTTCCGGATCCTGGTAGACAAGGATCTCCCGGGCGAGGTTCCGGACGTATGTTCCGATGCCCGTGATGTTCCGGCTCGCCTCCCGTACATAGAACAAGATTTTCACCGGTCCCTCTGCGCACGCCGTTGTTGAACGAATCTCGCAAAGTAGCATACCGCCCTGTGGCATGCAAAGGTGGCTTACAGCGGCTTCCAGAACTTCTTGAGGTCCTTCCACAACCACCAGTGTTCCGGCTCTTCCCGTATCAAGGACTCCAGCATGCGGCTGCATTGTTCGAGGCATTCTCGGACGCCTGCCTCGTCTCTCGTCTTCGGGATGAGTGGCGGGTGCACCTGAATTCCAAAGCCGGGGTTCCCCTTTCGGGGCATCACAAAGGCAGGAAGCAGACAGGCCTCTGACCTGATGGCAAGGTCGATCAGGGCCGCCGGAAACATGACCTCTCCACCGAGGAACGGGACCCACATCCCGCCCTTCTCCTGACCGAACTTCGGCACGTCGAGCGTGAAGGCGACCGCCTCGTTGTTCCTCAGTTTCTCGTCCACCCGGGAGACCGCCCCTCCGGGGAAGATCCAGTCCACGCCCGTTCGCTTGCGGACCCTGTTCAACACGAGCCTGAAAACACCCTGCAGCCTGTTGAAAGGGATGTTTTCGGCATGCAGAATCACCGCGCTCAGGGGGACCCCGAGGCACCCGATCGCCAGGAGGCCACGGACCGCCCAGAAGTAATGTCCCGTCACCCCGATGATGCCTTTGCCCCGCCGGAGGGCCTCATCCACGTTTTCGCGACCTTCGAACACGAAGATCTTGTCCACGTCCGAGGCCTTCATCCGGACCCCCAGAAAGAAATCCAGGAGGTAGACGAAGAACTGGCCGAAGTACCGCGTGGCAATCTCCCGTCTTTGTCCTTCCGTGTAGGTTTCCCCGAAGACGGTCTCGAGGTTCTCCATGACGCGTCTGCAGAAAGAAGCCGGGAGGCGGCGGGCCGCCAGAGAGACCGGCATGACCTTCACGGCCCAGGGTGTGGGCAAAAGCACCGCGCAGAGTGCCTTCCCGATAATTTCCGCATAGATGATGAGCGATACGGCCCTGTGCAGCCAGCCTTTCGCCCGGTCCAGGATGCTTCCGCCTCTTTTCCCTGCCATGCTCCAGCCCCCAACCCTTGTGCGTGCGCTGTCTGCTTGCCCTGCCCCATGAAAAGATATATATACCTCTGGTAAGCTGTTAGCCGTTAGCTGTTAGCCATTAGCAAGGCCTTGAAATGAAAGAAGAAACAACCCGGAAGGGGCAGGTATGCTTCCTGTGAGCGTGGCTCACGTAACCCGTTGATCTAGAGCTAAGAGCTAACTGCTAATGGCCGAATAGATACTACCTCTACCGGGCCTTGTCCAGTTCCCGAGCGAGCCCTTAGGGGAAACCAAGCGATGAAGGCAACAGCAAACGCCGGCAGCAACATTGCCTTCGTGAAGTACTGGGGCGTCGGGAAAGGCCGAAGCAACCGCCAGGTCCCGTTGAACCCCTCTGTTTCCATGACTCTCGAGGTGGCCCGAACGACCACGACGGTGGAGTTCCTGCCCGGCCTGCAGGAAGACGTCTGCACGATCAACAACAGGCCGGCTCCGCCCGATGCGCTCGAAAGGGTGCGAAGGGTCCTCGACAGGGTTCGCAAGCTCGCCCGCCTGAAGGTGTTCGCCCGGACCGTGTCGGTGAACCATTTTCCTACCTCCGCGGGCATCGCCTCTTCCGCCTCCGGATTCGCGGCCCTTGCCCTTGCCGCCACCCGGGCCGCGGGTCTCGCCGACAGCCCGAAGGTGCTGGTTCCCCTCACCATCCTCGGCTCCGGTTCGGCCTGCCGCTCTCTGTACGGCGGCTATGTCCTCTGGTCGCCTCCCGCCGCCGGTCAGGCTTCCTCCAGGGTGAGGCAACTCGAGCATGAGGGCCACTGGCAACTCGTGGCCCTGGTGGCCATCCTGAGCCGGGAGCGCAAGACCGTGTCGTCCGAGCAGGGGCATCTTCATGCCCGGACCAGCCCCCTCCTGCAGGGGAGACTGGCAAGCCTGGGCAGGATCGTCTCGAAGGTCAAGAAGGCCATCCGGGAACGAGACCTTCAGGCCCTGGGAGGGTGGCTCGAGGCGGATGCCCTGTGCATGCACGCCGTGATGATGACCTCCCGGCCTGCCCTTCTCTACTGGGAACCCGCCACCCTTGCCGTGATCAAGGCCGTTCGGGACCTGCGCGTGCGGAGAGGACTGCCCTGCTACTTCACGATCGATGCGGGCCCGAACGTTCACGTCATCACACTCCCCGAGCAGGCGAATGCCGTCACCCGGGCATTGAAGAAGATCGAGGGCGTCCAGGAAGTGCTTCGCTGCCCGACCGGCAGGGGGGCTTTCCTCCAGGAAGAGGCGCTGTTTTAGTAGGCGCACCTGAGAATCACCAGACCGGCCTTGTCGTAGATGATGTCTCTTCGCTCTGCCTGTCTCATGATCCTTTGGAGGTACTGCGTCACGTCCCTCCGCGCCGTGTTGAGAAAACAGAGATAGACCGTCCTTCCCCCCAAAGGGGGCAGGAGGGACGGCTCTCCCAGCCGTTCCCTCGATACGAGCCGTTCGGCCAGAAATGTATCTTTCCCTGTCCCCAGACACATGGCGATCCTGGAAGCGGCTATCCACTTC
>JAUWSZ010000178.1 GCA_030609865.1 bacterium
ATACCTTTTCTCTGTTTTCTTTTCTCTGTTGCTCTGCCAGAAAATTTTGCTTTAGCAAAATTTTCTGGCGGAGAGAGAGGGATTCGAACCCTCGAGACGGTTTAAGGCCGCCTACACGGTTTCCAACCGTGCTCCTTCGGCCACTCGGACATCTCTCCACTCAGCAACATGTTATGAGATTTGGGGCGTTCTTGTAAAGAGCACCCCCGATCCCTGACCCCTTCCCAGCCCATCGTTCGCATCTTTTAGGCCTTCCCTTCCTGATCTTGCGATCCCATGGACTCGACAAGCTGGGAGACATCGAGGTCGCTGTATGGCTTGGCAAAATCTCTGTACTGGAGAATCTTGGGCCCCGCTTCCTGTTCGAGAAAGCCCTGCACCTCGTTCGCCCTCTCCAGCAGGACGGAACTCCCTGACAGCTCTTGCTCCTTGCGTATGAATTCGACCCTCAGCGAAATCAGGCCCAACAGCGCAACGGCCTCTTCCGTAAGCTTGTGGGCACAGAAGCCGGGGATTCTCGGGTCGACTTCGAGGGGGTGGGCCGGCTCCGTCGGGACGGTGGGAGACCCGTCGGGCTGGCCGTCCCCCTCGAGCAGGCCTGTCAACTCTTCGAGTTCCTCCAGGATCTCCGAGACCCTTTTCACCTGGGCGTCGAGGGATAACTCGTCGATCAAATAATCAACGATGGGGGATGCCGGCTCGCCGGGGGACGAGAGCTCATCCTGGTAGGCGAGGCAGTCGTCCTCCCTCCTGCAGAAGGACTTCTCCTGCCTGTTCGTCAAGAGGCATTCTTCGCACAAAGGGCGGTCGCAGTAACAGCAGGTTCCAGCGGCTTCCCTGTCCGGATGGTGGTGGCACGGGCGGTCCATCCCTCGTCTCCCTCCGCTTTTCGTCGAACGATACCAAGAAGAATGTTGTTAACGGAAAGCTTATTCGGGTGCAGTGGAAAACACAACAGGAGGGCAGCAGACGGGCGGGTCTTGGGTGGAAGGGATTCCAAAAGAATGAGGCCTGCCGGCATCGAGCACCGGCAGGCCTTTGAGCCTCCTTTTCCCATTGATAACGATCTTGCTATCCTTGCATCCTCTTCCGTCTCCGGAACCTTCGTTTCTGGTACAGCATGGCCCCGATGGCCGGTAGGAAGAGAGTGAGCAAATACCCTATGTCGGTCGCATCCGCCTCGTGTTGCGGGCTTCCTCCCAGGCCGACGGAACAGCCTCCCCCCCCATCATCCGATTGTACCTGCCTCGGGGGCGCGGGGGGCCGGACCTGCTCGGGTTCACCGGGGAGGACCTCGACTTGCACGGACGCGGGAGCGCTCGCGGCTGTACCATCGTGGACCACGAGTTCGAACGTCAGGGTGCCCTCGGCCACGGCGTAGAATCCTGCCATGGCTTGATCCCCGTCCTCCAGCATGGCCTGTGGGCCTCCCGTCTGGGACCAGCTGTACGTCAGCGAGTCCTGGTCCGGGTCAAAGCTGCGGGATCCGTCCAGGATGACCCAGTCTCCTGCCTCAACGGGGTCCACGGCTTCGATAACGGCTACGGGCACCTGATTCTCCGAGCTCTCCACGGTCACCGTCACGCCGTCAGGGGCGCTCGCGACCTGGCCGTCATGGACGACGAGCTGGAATGCATAGATGCCTGCCTCTGGGGCTTCGAACTGGGCCTGCGCCATGGCGGCCCCTTCGAGGACGACCGACTCGGGCCCGTCGACCTGTGACCCTGCATACGACAGGGTATCCCCGTCAGGATCCGAACTGCCGGACCCGTTCAGGCTGACCGTGTCCCCTACCGTGACCGTTCGATCCTCACCGGCATCCGCGGTGGGCACGTTGTTGGCCGGGGCATTCACGATTACCTGGACCTCGTCGGACGGACTGTAGAGGTGGCCGTCAAAGGTCACGAGTTGGAAGACGCATATGCCCTGCAACTCGGGAACGAACGTGGCCGTCTGGTTGTTGGCCCCCTCCAGGAGGACCGGAGTGCCTGAGGTCTGGGTCCAGGAGAAGCTCACCGGGTCCCCGTTCGGATCGGCCGAGCCGCTTCCGTCCAGGACCGCCACGGTACCTGCAAGCACTTTTCTGTCCTCTCCTGCGTCTGCAGCGGGCGGGACGTTCCGGATGGTTACGGCCACCTCAGCGGGGAGGCTGGCCAGGCTGCCGTCGTGCACAACGAGCTCGAATAGATACACGCCCGATTTCGTGCCCAGGAAGGCAGGGCTCACGGTGTGGTCGTCGGACAGGTTCACTTCCGGGCCTTCCTGCTGGGTCCAGGAGAAGCTCAACAGGTCTCCGTCCGGATCATGGCTGCCAGAGCCGTCCAGGGTGACAACCGTGGGATCCAGTTCCTGATCCTCACCGGCGTCGGCTACCGGCAGGCTGTTCCCGTTCAGGGGATCCAGGGGATACGGGTCCTCGCCATCCGGGATGCCGTCATCATCGGAATCCGCATCCGTTGGATCGGTTTGAGCATTGAACTCGCCCAAGTTCGTGACCCCGTCGCCGTCCAGATCCCCGTCCGCATCGTTCCGGTCGAACGGGTTCAGGCCGTAGGAGGCCTCCCAGTCATTCGTCATCCCATCGCCATCCGTGTCCTCCTGAGACCCGTTCAGGTACACGACGACCTGGTCCGAGAGGTCGGACATGGGCCCTACGCGGCCGCCGGCGTCCTCCGCCTCGACTTGGAGCACATAGGTTCGTCCGTCTTCCGCAGCCAGCTGGCAGGTGCAAGCATCGGCTTGCTCGAGTAGCTCGAAGGGCTGCCCGTCGACGGAAACATAGACATTGTAGTGGTCCACCGAGCCGGACGCGTCGCCCCAAACGAAAGAAAGGGGAGAATGGTTCGCATACGTGGCGGCCTGCACTGGGACAGCGCCTGTAAGGAGGAAAGTGCCGAGAATTCCACACAAAAGGAGGTGGCGAATTCCCGAAGGTGCCTTAGGTGCATTCATCTGGGGGCCCCTCATCTCGCCTTGCAGGTTGGTTTCTATGCCGATTTGCCAATTGTGCAAGGGTTATGCCACCCTCAGAGAGCGGATTCCGGGGCGATCCGGGGTAACTCCTGGAAAGATATCTATCTGTTTTATATAGATTTTCTGATTCCAGAGCCGATTTGGGTGCACTTGGGCGCACAAAGTTCCGGTCGATTGTTACAATTGTGTAAGGACTGCGTCAGGATTCTGACTCGAAATGTATCTGCCGGAGACTGCGAAGGGGGCGTGACGGGAGGGGCGTGATCTGTAAAAACATGTGAAAATATACCCCTCCCCCTGCACACACGCATGATGGATTAAACTCAGATGTCCGGTGCAGAGAGAGGGGAAACGTTCTTCTTTCTTCGTTAATCTAATGAGACATCACCACGAAAAAAAAGTTCAACCCCTTTTTTTCTTGGCTCGAAGGTCCGGGCCACGAAGGAGCGATCAGGCCGTGTGCGAAACCAAGTCCTTTCTGCCGATGATTGTGGCCATCGGGTGTTGTCTATGTTTTTCTCTTTCCCCTGGTTGCGGCGACGATGAGGGCGAAGGGGTGGCTCCCAGCATTTCGAACCTGAACCTCGGCCCGACTTCCGCGTTTGTACTCCAGCGGCGTGGCTGGCTGGGCGTCACGGTTTCGATGGATTATACGGACCCGGATGGAGACCCTGCCTTCGTGCGGATGAGCTTCCGGTGGTGCGGCGAGGGGCCGGTGCAGCACGAGGACATCGCGCCGATGGGAATAACGGGCAATCAGGCAGGGGCAATCTGGATCTCAGCCGGGGTCTCGACCGATTGCCTTGCCGGGACGTATCTGTATGAATTCTCGCTCTTCGACGGAAAGGGACATCAATCGAATACCCTCGAGGCAACCTTTACATTGACTACATTGACAGGGGGCGGGAGAGACGGAGCCCAAGCGAATCGAGACGTGACAGGCGGATCGCACTAGAACAGCGCATAGATGAACGGCGCAACCGAGCTGCCCTCGGTAAAGATAATCAGCGCACTCAAGAGGAAGAGCACCAGGACGATCGGGGCCAGCCAGAAGCGCTTTCGCGTCCTCAGGAATTCCCAGAACTCGGCGATCGTGGATTGATTCCGCATATTCTTTCGGGGGCCCTTAGAATCGTTTCAGGAAGCGTTCCCTGGGCTGCGCGGCTTCCTCCCGTTCGACCCAGTAGGAGGAGGCCTTCCGGTCCGGCCGCATGGGAAGGGGGCGGCCGCCGAACAGTCGCTTCAGCCATGCCGAAGGGGTGATCACGAGGAAGTAGGCGAGGGCGAGCATAAGAACGGTCACGATTCTCCCAAGGAGGTGTGCGCACTTCAGCCAACCCGCGTACACATGCCGTGCCCGGTAAGGGAACAGCAGGAAGCAAACCCCCAGGAACCAGAGAAAACCGAACAGGCAGGTGGGGACAGGCCTTTGTCTCCAGACGCCCACGGCGCACAGGGCGCCGAAGAAGACAAAGACGACGAGTCCGAATCTTCGTATCTCTCGTGTGTCAGTCGAGTTCGAGTCCATCGCGTCCGTGTTCGCTCTCTTCCCAGCGTGGCTGCTATTGTTTATACAACATGCAGTCCTCGATGACCAGCACATCCATCTCGGTGCGCATGAAACACCGGTAAGCGTCTTCCGGGGTGCAGATGATCGGTTCGCCCCGCACGTTGAAACTTGTGTTCACGATCACCGCACAGCCGGTCAGCCCCTCGAACTCCGCGATGACCGCGTGGTAGTCCGGGTTTTTCCAACGACTGACCGTCTGGAGGCGCGCGGAATAGTCCAGGTGCGTGACGGCGGGCAGGTCACTTCTCCTTGTCTCGAGACGTTCCAGGATCGACCGCCCTTCCCCCGAGGGCTGGGGCAGGCGCCTTGCTTCCCGAACTCCGGCCACGAGAAGCATGTACGGACTCGCCCCTTCCAGTTCGAAGTACTCCGAAGCCTTCTCTTCCAGCACGGAAGGGGCGAAGGGCCGGAAGGATTCGCGGTGCTTGATCTTCAGGTTCATCACGCTCTGCGTGTCTTCCCGTCGCGGATCCCCCAGGATGCTTCTCGCCCCGAGTGCCCTGGGCCCGAACTCCATGCGCCCGGCCATGTACCCGACGATCCTGCCTTCCGCGATGTGCTCGGCAATACGTCGGGCCCTCTGTCCGGAGTCGAGCCCCTGGTAAGGATAGCCTTTGCTCTTCAGGTACTGTTTCACCTCTTCGTTCGAGAAGGACGGGCCGAGGTAAGACCCCTTCTGTTTGTCATCTCCTGCGGAGGCCTCCCGTGTATTGCCCAGATAGCGATGCCAGACGGACAGGGCGGCCCCCAGCGCCCCTCCGGCGTCGCCTGCGGCCGGTTGGATCCAGATGTCCCGGAAAGGGGCTTCCCGCAGGATCCTTCCGTTGGCCACGCAGTTCAGGGCCACCCCCCCGGCCAGGCAGAGGTTGTCCTTACCCGTTTCCTTGTGCACGTGATGGGCCATCCGCAGCAGGGCATCTTCTGTTACGGCCTGAATGCTGGCGGCCACGTCCATGTCCCTCTGCGTGATCTCTGTCTCCGGCTTCCGGCGAGGGCCGTCGAAGAGCCGGGCAAAGCGCCTGTTCGTCATGCGCATGCCGCCCAGAAAGTCGAAGTAGGCGAGGTTCAGGCGGATCGAACCGTCCTCCTTCAGGTCCACGAGTTCGGACAGGATGAGATCCTTGTACCGGGGGGTGCCGTAAGGGGCCAGCCCCATGAGCTTGTACTCGCCCGAGTTGACCCTGAAGCCGGTGAAGTAAGTGAAGGCAGAGTAGAGGAGACCCAGCGAATCAGGAAAGTGGAGTTCCTTCAAGAGCGCAATCTCTGCGCCCTTGCCGAACCCATAGCTTGCCGTCGCCCATTCTCCTACACCGTCCACGGTCAGAATGGCCGCCTCTTCGAACGGGGAGGGGTAGAAGGCGGACGCCGCGTGGGCCTCGTGGTGCTCGGTGAAAAGGACGTCTCCCTCGTACCCGATTTCCTTCTGCAGAACCTTGGGCAGGTGCAGCTTCTTTCCGAGCCACAGCGGGAGGGCCTCCAGCCAGGAGCGCAGACCGCGGGGGGC
>JAUWSZ010000081.1 GCA_030609865.1 bacterium
GGGTTCCTGCACCACTTCGACCTGCTTCTGAAGAAGGACCTCTCCGGAGGGGTCCGGGCGTCGGCCAGGTCGGTTTTCTACGTGCCGGAAACGAAACAGGTCTACGAGCTCCTCCTGGACATGAAGAGGCTCGGCCACAGCATGGCCATCGCGGTGGACGAGTACGGCGGCGCTACAGGCATCATTACGGTGGAAGACATCCTCGAGGAGATCGTCGGAGAGATCGAAGATGAGTACGACCCGAAGAGGTCCCTGTACACAAAGATCGGGCCCTCTGCCTATCTCCTCGACTCGCGTATCGAGATCGACCACATGAATGAACGATTTCAGCTGGACCTGCCTGAGGGAACCTATGAGACCCTCGGGGGGCTTCTGATGAGCCACATCGGCCGGATACCCGAGGAAGGCGAGGTGCTACGATTGAAGAATCTTGTTCTTACTGTCGAGAAGGCCACGCCTCGATCGATACAGAAGGTGAGGCTGGATATCCGCTAACAGCCCGCTGAAAAAGTGGCTCTTGGAGGCTGTTCAAAAAGTTCCAGATGCAAGGCAGGCAAAACATGCCCCCGCGAAGGCGGGGGTCCATGTAACGATGAGGCGTACTTCCTGTACGTTGAATGACGAGGGATGAAGCCGAACGCCGCAGATGGTACTTTTTCAACAGCCTCCTAGCGTTTGCGCAGGAAGAAACCTTGCAGAATCCTTCGGTGTCCTGCTGAGGCGAGTACCCCGCTTGCCTCCTCCCGATTGCCGGAAGACCCACCCCACTGTTGACAAACCGACATCGAGGTGGTAAAAGTCTGAATGAGTGTTCATTCATCTGTGCGGTTATGTCATGTGCCGAACCCTGTTTTTCCAGCCTTTATCCCCCCCTTCGCCCGGGCTAAACCATGAGAACGAGTATGGTTGTCAAAGAAAAAGACCGCGGAAAACACGACCAGATCATCGAAGCTGCCGTCAAGGTTTTCGCGAAAAAAGGCTTCTACAATGCGAAGGTTTCCGAGATTGCGCGGGAAGCAAGCGTGGCAGACGGCACCATCTACCTGTATTTCAAGAACAAAGACGATATCCTGATCTCTCTCTTCGAAGAGAAGATGCAGTTGTGGATCCAGCGGGTGGACGAGGCGATCTCCAAGACGGATGATCCGCTCGAGAAGGTCCGGGCTTTCGTGGCCCAGCACCTTTTCATGATCGAGGAGCAAAGGCACCTGGCCGAGGTGATGCAGATCGAGCTGCGCCAGTCCAGCAAATTCATGCGGCGGTACGTGCCCGTGAAGTTTCTCGAGTACCTGGACCTCATCGGGAAGATCATCGAGGAAGGGAAACGAGTGGGTGTTATTCGCCAGGATGTGATCCCGGCCATCGCCAAACGAGCGATCTTCGGTGCGCTCGATGAGATGTTGCTTTACTGGGTCCTGGCGAAGAAGCCGAAGTACAGCCTGGAGCAGTCTGTCGAGCAGATCAGCCACTTGTTTATCGACGGCCTCCGAGACAGGCATGCGGACTCCGATCGACCGAACTCCACGCAGTCCGCCGTGTAGATAGGTATCCAGCACCAACAAAGAGAAACAATAGAATTGGCTAAGGAAGGCGAAGTCTTTCGTTTTAACGGGCAACTGTCAAGAAACGATCAAAAGGAGGTAAGGCCGTGGATATCCTGGTTTGCATGAAGCAGGTACCGGACACCGAGGCGAAGATCGTGATCAACCCAGAGGGCACCGGGATCGTGACCGACGGGATCAAGTACGTGATGAATCCCTACGATGAATACGCCGTGGAAGAAGCCCTGAAGATCAAGGAGAAATCAGGGGGCACCGTTACCATCGTCTGCTTGGGGCCGCAGCGGGTGACCGAGGCAATCCGTACGGGCCTTGCGATGGGCGCGGACAAGGGCGTGCACCTGAACGACGATGCCTTCGAAGGGGCGGACAGCTACAGTACCGCCAAGGCCCTTGCCGCGGCAATCAAGCCCCTTTCGTATGACATCATCCTGGGCGGGAAACAGGCTGTGGACCATGACAACGCGCAGGTCTACGCGGCCCTGGCGGAGCTGCTGGACATCTCCCACGTCTCGATCGTGACGCAACTCGATATCGCCGACGACGGGAAGAGCGCCGTGGCCCACAGAGAAGTCGAGGGCGGAGCCAAAGAGGTGATCCAGATTTCCCTGCCTGCCGTCATCGCCTGCCAGAAGGGGCTGAACGAACCCCGATACGCTTCCCTGCCCGGCATCATGAAGGCCAAGAAGAAGCCGCTCGACGTCATCGACGTCGCCGCGAGCGGCCTTTCCGCAGACGAAGTGGGCGAAAAAGGGGCCAAGCTGAAGACCACGAAGTATTCCCTTCCGCCGGAAAGAGAGGCTGGCAAGGTGCTGGAAGGCGAGCCGGCAGAGCTGGCCGCACAGGTGGTCAAGCTGCTCCGTGAAGAGGCCAAGGCAATCTGAGCCCCTTTGTGAGAGAAGAGCTTCTTTTGGGCGGATCATAAGCAACATTTTGTATAGAAGGAGATGGAACGATGCCACAGGGAATCTGGGTGATTGCTGAACAGAAGGATGGAAAGGTCAAGAAGGTAAGCCTGGAGTTGCTTTCCAAGGCAAGGGAAATGGGCCAGGAGGTGACGGCCCTGTTGCTCGGGTCAGGAGTGGAAGGGCTTGCCGCGGATATGGGGCAATACGGAGCCGACAAGGTCCTGGTATTTGATGCCGATGTCCTGAAGGATTACAGCACGGATGCGTATACCAAGGTCGTCTGCGATGCGGTGAAAGAGGGCGATCCCAGCGTGCTGCTGGGTCCGGCCACCGCTTCGGGAAAAGATTTTCTGCCCAAGGTGGCAGCGCGGTTGGGCACGGGGCTGGCGAGTGACTGCATCGATCTCGCGATGGAAGACGGCAAGCTGGTGGCCACGCGGCCGATGTATGCGGGCAAGGTTGTGGTCGAGACCGTGACCCCCGACGCCTCCCCGCAGATGGCATCCATCCGGCCGAACGTTCTCGCCGTTGGAGAGGCGGACGCCTCCAAGTCGGCAGAGGTTATAAAGAAGGACGTGAACGTGAGCGATGCGGACCTGAAGGCGATCTTGAAGGAGATCGTCAAGGGTGTCGGCGAGAAGGTGGACCTGACCGAGGCAGCCATCATCATTTCGGGTGGCCGGGCCATGAAGGAGGCGGACAACTTCAAGATCCTCTGGGATCTCGCGGAGGCACTGGGCGTCGGCACGACGGTCGGAGCGTCCCGCGCGGCCGTGGACTCCGGCTATGCGACCCACGACATGCAGGTCGGCCAGACCGGCAAGGTCGTCAACCCGAACCTGTACATCGCCTGCGGGATTTCCGGTGCGATTCAGCACCTTGCCGGAATGCGGACCTCCAAGGTGATCGTGGCCATCAACAAGGATGCGGAGGCCCCGATTTTCCAGAAGGCCGACTACGGGCTCGTCGGGGATCTGTTCAAGATCGTTCCCCTTTTCACCGAGGAGGTGAAGAAGCTGAAGGCGCAAGATTAGGAGATGAGTAAGATAGAGGAGAATCTCCAATGACAGAACATGTGCCGGGATGGTATCCGGGAGGCACCCCGACGAACATCCTGACGGCGGTGCTGTTGCTGGGCGCTGTGGGGGTATTTGCCTATGTAGCCTACCGGCTCGTCAAGATCCTCCTGCTGGGAGGCAAAGAGGACCGGTTCGATCAGATCGGTGAGCGTATCAAAGGAGTTCTCGTCTTCGTCCTCGGGCAGCGCCGCGTGATTCGGGAGCCGTCCGGGTGGGGACACTTCGTGATCTTCTGGGGGTTCCTGCTGATCACCGTGGGCACGGTAGAGGGCTTTGTCAGGGGCGTCTGGGCGGGATTCACCTACCGGACTCTCCTCGACCCGCTGCATCTGGGCTTTCTGTATCTACCGTTGAATCTCGCGATCGACCTGGTCAGCTTTGGCGTGCTCATCGCCCTTGTCGTGGCCCTGTATCGCCGGTACGTGCAGAAGCCTTTGCGGTTGGAATCGGACGACTCCCATGCAAAGGTCGATGCCACGATCATCATTTGCATGATCTTCGTCCTGGTCGTCTTCATGTTCCTCGCGCGGGGCACCGAGATCAACATCGCGCAGTACGAGGACAATCTCGCGATCGGGTCTACCGCATGGGCGCCGATCTCCGCGCTCACGGCACGCCTCCTGGGAGGTCCCATTTCCTCGGACGTTCAGCTCGGTCAACAGCAGGTCTTCTACGCCATTTTCTGGTGGATCCACAACATCATCATACTCGCCTTCTTGGTCTACATCCCCTTTTCCAAGCATCTTCACCTTCTCGGCGCCATCCCGAACGTGTTCTTCCGTTCCTTCCGGCCGAGGGGCGAACTGCCGAAGATGGACCTGGAGGACGAGACGGTAGAGTCCTACGGGATATCAAAGATCGAGGAGTACACCTGGAAGCAGCTCCTGGACGAATATGCATGCACCGAGTGCGGCCGATGCCAGGAGAACTGCCCTGCCTTCCTGACCGACAAGAAACTCAGTCCGAGCCGCGTCATCCACCGCCTGAAGCTTCACCTGAAGGAAAAGGGCGAGATCCTGATCGCCGGCAAGCCTGAGGAGTCCCTGAGCGAACAGGAGAAGGCCGCCCTGGAAAAGCAACTGATCGGGGACGTGGTGAGCGAGGAGGAGATCTGGGATTGCACGACCTGTGGGGCCTGCATGGAGAACTGCCCTGTCTTCATCGAGCACATCCCGAAACTCGTCGATCTGAGAAGATACCTCGTCCTTACGGAGAGCCGGTTTCCTGCGGAGGTGCAGTCCGTTTTCCGCAACATGGAAACGAACTACAACCCGTGGTCCATGGGCTATTCCACCAGGGCGGACTGGGCCAAGGATCTCGACGTGAAGACCTTTGCCGAGGTGGGGGAGGCGGACGTCCTGTTTTGGGTGGGCTGCGCCGGCTCCTTCGACGATCGGGCGAAACAGATCAGTCAGTCCATAGTGAAGATCCTCAACGCCGCAGGGATCAGTTTCGCGATCCTGGGCGAGGAGGAGATGTGTTGCGGCGATTCGGCCCGCAGGATGGGCAACGAGTATCTTGCCCAGACATTGATACAGGGCAACGTGGAAGTGATGGCGAACTACAAGTTCAAGAAGATCCTCGCTACCTGCCCTCATGGCTACAACACCCTGAAGAACGAGTATCCCCAGTTTGGCGGCAACTACGAAGTTGTCCATCACACCGAGTTCCTGCTCGAGCTCCTGCGGGCGGGCAAGCTGCCGTTGCCCAAGGGATTGAACGGAAACGGTGTAGTCACCTACCACGACTCCTGCTACCTGGGACGTTACAACGAAATCTACGACCAGCCCAGAGAGCTGCTCGCGGCCATCCCGGGGGCAAAGCTCGTGGAGATGGACCGGATTCGGCACAAGAGCTTCTGCTGTGGGGCAGGGGGAGGCAGGATGTGGATGGAAGAGACCGTGGGAGTTCGCATCAACGAAAAGCGGTCCGAGGGTGCTATCGAGTCTGGGGCGAAGACCATAGGCGTTGCGTGCCCGTTTTGTTTGACCATGTTTGAAGATGGAATGAAGGCAAAGGGAGAAGAGGCGAACATTCAGGTTGCGGACATCGCGGAGCTGATTGCTGCAGATCTCTAGTGGATGCGGAGCCCTCGGTATTCGAGCGGATGCGGAATCGCTGTTGCACATGTGACACGAGGGCAGATGGTGCTCGTACTGGAAGGAGGGATTCCTCCTTTCTTCTTGCTCTCCACGCCTTTTGTAAAAACCGCTGCTTCCCCTCGGGGAGGACAGCGGTTTTTTTTCGTGCGCCTGGCATGGCGCACGAAGGCGAAAGGATTCTGCAGCCGATGGACACCAGCAGAACCTGCCCGACTATATTTTTCTTCAATATGTGTACCATCCCTTGACCCTCCGGGGTGGATGGGTGGGGCAGGGTTTGTTGACGAAACCCGGGATTTCCTATAGATTTTCTTGTGCTCTGCGGGGCGACCCGATTCCCGGTGGGTGAAATCTGTTGCCAACGGAAGGGCCCTCCTGCGATAGAGGGGTCAGGGATGAGTATGATCTCCGAGGATACGATCGGAAAAATGTTCTGGAGCCGGGTGCGGCAATACGGGCCCCGGGTGGCGCTTCGCGTGAAACGGGCAGGTCTCTGGCAGGACATCAGCTGGGAGGAATGGGGGAGGAACGTAAAGCAGTTCGCCATGGGCTTGATGGCGCTCGGGCTGAAGGAGAGGGAGAGAGTGGCTCTCCTGAGCGAAAACCGACCCGAGTGGGCCTACGCGGACCTGGCCGTACTGTCCGCCAATGCGGTCGACACCCCGATTTACACAACCAACACCCCCGAACAGGTCGAGCACATCGTCAAGGATTCCGGATCCCGGTTCATCGTCGTTTCGACGGAACAGCAGCTGGCGAAGGTCCAAGAGATCAAGGGCAATGTTCCGGACCTCGAGAAGGCGATCCTGATCGACCCGGAAGCGGAGCATACGGAAGATTGGATCCTTACGTTTGCCGAGGTCCAGGAACTCGGCGAGGCCCGGGGCGATTCGGCTGCCTTAGAGAAGCGGTTGGAGGAGGTCGAGACACAGGACCTTGCAACCCTGATCTACACCTCCGGGACGACAGGGCCCCCGAAAGGGGTGATGCTCACCCACAACAACTTCATATCGAATGTCCAAGGGTCGCTGGAGGTACTTCCGCTCAGCGAATCCGACATCGCCCTGAGCTTTCTCCCCCTGAGCCATTCCTTCGAACGTCTGGCAGGCTACTACACGCTTCTTGCGGGTGGCGGAACGATTGCCTACGCGGAAAGCATCGACACGGTGCCGGACAACATCCAGGAAGTACGTCCCACGGTCGTGTGCAGTGTGCCGCGCTTGTACGAGAAGATGCATGCCCGGGTGCTCACGACGATCGAAACCGGTCCTGCCCTGAAGAAGAAGCTGTTCTCCTGGGGGATGGGTGTGGGCGGCGAGGTGAGCAAGCGAATCACCGCGAAGAAAGAGCTGCCCGGGGTCCTCAAGCTGAAATACAAGGTGGCTGACAAGGTGGTCTTCGAGAAGCTCCGGGCGAGGATGGGAGACCGCCTTCGTTTCTTCATCTCCGGCGGAGCACCCCTGGCGCGGGAGATCGCCGAGTTCTTCCATGCGGCGGGTATTCTCATCCTGGAGGGCTACGGGCTGACGGAGACCACCCCGGTGATCAGTGCGAATCGTCCCGACGCCTACAAGCTCGGTTCGGTCGGGCAGCCCCTGCCCAACCTGGAGGTCAGGATTGCCCCGGACGGAGAGATCCTCGTGAAAGGCCCGAGCATTATGAAGGGCTACTACAACCGTCCCGAGGAGACCCGGGAGGTGTTGACCGAGGACGGCTGGTTCGCCACCGGGGACATCGGCTACCTCGATCAGGACAACTTCCTCTATATTACCGACCGGAAGAAGGACATTATCGTCACTGCCGGCGGGAAGAACATCGCTCCCCAGAACGTCGAGAATCTCCTCAAGTTGAATCGGTTCATCGAGCAGGTCTGCATCATCGGAGACAAGCGCAGTTACTTGACCGCCCTGATCGGGCCGAGTTTTCCGGAACTGGAGGACTTTGCACGGGAGAACGGGATTCCTACCGAACCCCGGGAGCAGCTCATCGAGCACCCGCGGATCCAGCACCTTTTTCAGGAAGCCATCGACGAGGCCAACGCGCAGCTGGCCAGGTATGAAAGCATCAAGCGTTTTTCGGTCTTGCCCGTGGAGTTCAGCCAGGAGACCGGAGAGCTTACCCCGACCTTGAAGGTCAAGCGAAAGGTCGTGGGGGCCAAGTACAAAGAGCAGATCGACCGGATGTATGCTGAATGATCGATAA
>JAUWSZ010000329.1 GCA_030609865.1 bacterium
ATGACCAAGAAAGCTAGAAACCGTGCCATCTGGAAAGCCCACATGGACCACGGCTATCAGCTCAACGACATTGCCGGTCATCTTGGTTTGCATTACGCAACCGTCGGGAGAATCATAAAGACCAGAATATCATAATGCAAGACCTGACCCTATTCTGCACATGAGGACATCTCCGGTGGCCTCCAGGGGGGGTTGTTTTGGCTTCGTCAATCTAGTATACCAAGGTTTCAAATCGAGGCGGCCTGTCGCGAGGCCTCCGGGTCCAATGTCGCGAGGCCTCTGGTTCCAATTTGTCCTAAACTCTTAGCTTTTCAAGAGGATCATCCGATAAGAAGAGAAGGTTCTTACAGGATATCCACCCGTTCCATTCCTGCTGTTCTGGACAAAGGTCAACATGGCTAGACACCTGAGAAGCCTGCTTTGCTTGGTTTTTGCATTCGGCATCGCCCTGGGAGGCTGCGCCTCGCCTTCCCAGAATTCATGGGCCTCGAACACCGGCCAACCCCCAAGCTATTCCCAACCGCCCCCGATCGAATCGGCTTCCTGTGATGGCCGGGCCCCTGAGTTGATCTTTGCCTCGGCCGAACCGCCCGGCAAGGAGGGTGCTGGGGCGGAGAAAGAGGAGGCGGCGAGCATCCACCCGGAGATGCAGTTCCCTCCGGAGGAGGCAGAGGACGTAACCTTCCTGTCTGAACTCGAGCAATCGGGACTCCCCCAGGACGACTCCCCCTTCTTGCCCGTTGTGAGCAACGAAAGGGTCGAGGCCTTCATCGAGTTGTTCGAGGGCCCGCAGAAAAAATGGATGGAACGGGCCTTGCGCCGCTCAGGCCGGTATTCCCAGAGGATGAAGCAGATCCTCCGCGAAGAAGGCCTGCCGGAAGACCTGGTTTACCTGGCCCTGATCGAGAGCGGCTTCAATCCGTATGCTTACTCTCGAGCCAAGGCGATGGGCATCTGGCAGTTCATCCCCGGAACGGGCCGCGGGTACGGACTCGCCATCAACTGGTGGATCGATGAGCGGCGGGATCTGGAGAAATCGACCCGGGCAGCCGCACACTACTTGAAGAACCTGTACGGCCTGTTCGATGACTGGTACCTCGCGGCGGCTGCCTACAATGCGGGAGAAGGCAAGCTGCGGCGGGCAATCCGCAAGTACGACAGCACGTGCTTCTGGGACCTCTCCAACCACAGGTATCTCCGGCGCGAGACCAAGAACTATGTTCCGAAGTTCCTCGCGGCCCTGACGATCGCGAAAGACCCCGGCCGTTACGGCTTTGCAGATGTTGAGTACGATGCTCCTCTGCTGTACGAGACGGTCGCCGTGCCCGATGCCACGGACCTGGCCGTCATCGCGAAAGGCTGTGACAAGAGTCTTTCCCTGTTGAACAAGCTAAATCCCCAACTTTTGCGAGGGTGCACCCCCCCCGACTACCCGGACTACGAGGTGAAGGTCCCCCTGGGAACCAAAGAGTCGTTCCTGGCCTACTATTTTCAGCTCGATCCGGCGAAACGCCTGACCTTTCGCCGGCACCGGATTCGCAAGGACGAAACCTTGTCCCACATCGCCCAGCAGTACGGCATCTCCGTGAACTCAATCATGGCGATGAACCGGTTGAAGAGCCGGCACTCGATACGGGAAGGCAAGAGCCTGATCATTCCCCTCCCGGCCAGCTACAAGGTGGTCGCACAGAAGTCGCGGACTCGAAAGCCTGTCAAGCTGCCGGACCTCTCTGATCGAGGTTACCGGAAGATCGTTCACGTGGTGGAACCAGGTGATTCCCTCTGGCTGATCAGTCACCGATATGGGGTCAGCGTCTCCTCCCTCAGGAAGTGGAACCGGAAACACCACTCTTCTCGCATTCGCCCGGGCCAGAAAATCGTCGTCTGGCTGAAAGGCCCCACACCGCAGGCCCCGCCCAAGGTGGCCAAGGCCCCACCTGCGGAGGGACAGGGAGAAGAGCTCTGGTACACCGTCAAGCCCGGGGACAGCCTCTGGGAAATCGCCCGGGAATTCGACGTAACCGTTGCCCAGCTCTCTCGCTGGAACCAGATCGATATCCACCGGCCCATACGTCCCGGGCTCCAACTACGGATCTACAGGAAGATCCACCTCAACGCGGGCTTGCGCACCCTGCACCCGCGCCCGCTTGCGCGCCCGAACCCGAACGAACAGGGCGGAAGGGTTGGGAGCTAATAGCTAATAGCTAATGGCTAACTGCCTACGGACCGCCAACATCTACGCAAAAAACGTAGATGTTCCAATGAAAGACTCGAATGGACTACAGCGCGCTAAAGCCGATGATCGAAGGAACCATTCCGTGGATAAAAGAGAGCGGCCTTTCGGCGGAAATCCTGGAGGAAAGGCACGTTGTCCTTCGGCTCCCCAAGGACCGCCACCTGAACGACGTGGGGATCGTCTACGTGGGGTCGCTCTTCATGCTGATGGAAATCGCGGGCGCGGCCCTGTTTGCATGCACCTATCCCTTCGGCAAGTACATCCCGATCAACAAGGGCATGGACATCCGGTTCCTGAATATGGGCGTTACGGACATCCTCTGCGAACTGTCCCTATCCGAGGACACGGCGAAGGAAATGCTCCGGCCTATCGACGAGAAGGGCAAGGGCGAGTGGGTGTTGGAGATGGATTGTCGAGACACCGAGGGCACCATCATCGCCAAGTCCACCTGCCATTACTACGTCAAGAAAATGGCCTGACCTCCGCTGGCGGGGTGACTTGGAAATATCGCTATGTTTCAGGAGAGTCCTGCGGTCCGGTACTGTCCTGGGTTCCCTCTCCGATTTGTTTGGGCTCCGTCTCTCCCTCCCCCGAAGTCGCCCGGCACAAATCTCCGACGGAACCCAGGACAGCACCGACCAACTCAGCCTCCCAGGGAAACATAGCGGCAATTTCCTGCCGGCCTACCCATGTCTTAGCCAGGCTTCTCCCTTGGCAGCACTCAGATTGTCCAGGGCGATCCCCTGCCACGACTCCATTTGTTAGGGTGCCATGTTCCGGCAATATAGTCCCTCGTCGTCGATCTTGGCTGTTAGCTTTTAGCTATTAGCTATTAGCTATTAGCCCGCCCAACCGCCCCATGGCGGGTACGCTGCCGGGGGTTGTGGCGAGGAGCTAAAGGCTAATAGCTAACGGCTAATAGCCATTTTCGGGCACAGGCACCATTCCAGATTCACCTCCCGGGACCTTTCTCCAGGTGGGCTTCCAGGGCCTGCTCGAGAATCGACGGATCGATGTCCTCGACCACCCGAGCCTTCCCGATCTCCTCCAGCAGGACAAACCGGTTACGGCCGTGGATGAATTTCTTGTCCCGCTTCATGGCCTCCCACACCCTCCCGGTCTCCGCATCGGAAACGCGGGTGCTCAGACCGATCCCCTCGAAGAGCGACAGGATGCGGTCGTACTGCCGAGCCGGCAGCATGTCCAGGGCAACCGATATCCACGCCGCACAGAGCGTTCCCACTGCCACGGCCTCCCCGTGTGTGTAACGCTTGTAGTCGGTCGCCGCTTCCAGGGCATGCCCGAAGGTGTGGCCCAGGTTGAGCAAGGTACGAATGCCCTTCTCCTCCTTCTCGTCCCTGCCTACGACGGCCGCTTTGACCTCGCAGGAGGTCCGAACGATCTTTCGAAGCGCCTCCTCCTGGAGATCGAGGATTCGGGGAAAATTCTCCTCCAAATAAGAAAAAAACGAAGCATCCCGGATCAGGCCGTACTTCACCACCTCCACCAGACCCGACCGGACCTCTCTCGCGTCCAGGGTCTCGAGGGTTCGAAGATCCGCAATAACCAGCCGGGGCTGGTAGAACGCGCCGATCAGGTTCTTGCCTCCCGGATGGTTCACCCCGGTCTTTCCGCCCACACTGCTGTCCACCGGGGCGAGCAGACTCGTCGGCACCTGTACACACGGGATCCCCCTCCGGTAGGAGGCTGCAACGAAGCCCCCGATATCGCCGATGACACCGCCGCCCAGGTTGACGAGGAAGACGCTGCGCGCCGTCCCGTCCTCCAGCGCAACGAGCCGATCGAGCGCGGCCATCCAGTTTGCCAGGCTCTTGCTCTCCTCCCCCGGGTCCAGAATGAGTCTTTCCAGGATCCGGTACCCGGAAGCCTCCAGCCCTCTCTCCAGCGCATCCCCGTACAGCCCCCAGACCGTCCTGTCGCTCAGAAGGAATACTTCCCCCTCGATCGAGTGCTCTCGGAACAAACTCCCCAGCCTGTCGAGACAACCCCATTCGATCAGGATGGGATAGCCGCCCCCATGGGGCAACGAAACATGGACACTTTCGTTCTCGTCTTTCATCTTCTTCTTTCCGATCTATCCGCAGTTCTCAAGAAGGGTAACATACCACAAACCGCAAGGATTCGTCAGCACCCTCTCCAGGGAAACAACATCCGGCTAGCCGCGGGCCCACTTGCCTTCGACCAGGAGGTGTGCTACCTAGGGCTCGCTGTCTTTGACTTCACGCACGTATGCGACAAACAGAGCACGAAGGCTCTTCGACCGTCTGCGCAGGCACACCCGTATGGCAAGCGTACAGCATCCACTGGGTAGACCTCGGCTGCGGCCCCGC
>JAUWSZ010000489.1 GCA_030609865.1 bacterium
CTCTTCTGGGATCGAGGCCCGTCCCTCTCGAGATGACGGAACAGATGGGTGACGACGAGAGACGCCACATCGCGGGAGGCAAGAGCCTGGTCCTCATCCGCCCCAGAGAAGGGGAGTTCGCGAGCCTTTTCATGATTCGAGCCGTCGAGCCCGCAAGGCCCGATCAGGGGTCCCTGGTCGGCGAAATCCATCCGGACTCTCTCTGGGGCGGCGAGGGGTTCGTATCCCCGGAAACAGAGCTGTTCGTGCTCGATCAGGCCGGCACCGTCCTCTTCTCGACCCTTCCGGATGGCCTTCCGCTCGGGGCGCTGCATCAGTCCAGGCAGGAGAACCCGGCATCCGGGCGATTCTCCTGGGGCGCACGGGAAGGGCAACACCTGGCCGGCTACAGGACGCTCTTCATGCTTCACGATTTCCTTGCCAGCTTGGTCCTGGTACGGAGCCAGTCGGGAGCCGATATCCTCGCGCCCCTGCAAGACTTCAAGAAGATCTTCCCCCTCGTGGTGCTCCTTTCCTTCCTGGTTGTCCTGCTCCTGAGCCACAACCAGATCCGGAGGTACCTGGTGCCGATCGAATCGTTGCGTGACGCGGCCGTTCGATTCGGGGCGAGAGATTTTCAAAGCCGTGTGAGAATCGAAAGCAAAGACGAGTTTCAGCTGCTTGGCTCCGCTTTCAACGAGATGGCCGAAAGCCTGGAAGGTCATTTCGAAGTGATGACCACGATCAACAGAATCGGTACAGCCCTTTCCGCAGAGAAGGATACAGAGAGACTGCTCAAAATCATATTCCGGGGCGCCAAGAACATCACGAACGCCGACGGGGGAGCGCTCTACACGGTCGGGGAGAATCAGCAACTGAGGCTCGTGGCGGCGGAAATCGATTCCCTGGATGCCACGGCGGTGGCGGGCGTGGACAGGCGGATCTCACTCTATGATAAAGGGGGGAAGCCTAACCTGAGTACGGCCACTGCCTATTCGGTACTCAATGGAATGACGGTCAACATCCCCGATATCTACGAGGACAAGGGGTTCGATTTCTCCTGGCATCGGGAGTTCGACAGGAAGGCAGGGTATCGATCGCAATCGTTCCTGAGTGTTCCGCTGAGGGATCACGAGGATGAGGGCATCGGTGTCTTGATGCTCGTCAACGCGCAGGACGGAGAGAAGGGATCGATTGTCGCTTTTTCGGAAGAAGATCAGAGCGTGGTCGAAACCCTTGCATCGCAGGCCGCTGTGGCCATGACGAAGAACAAGCTGCTGGAGGATTTCAAGCGGCTGTTTGATGCCCTGACCGAGTTGATTGCCACCGCAATCGACGAGAAGTCGGATTACACGGGCGATCACTGCAGGCGGGTGCCTGACTTGGCCATGATGCTGGCGGAAGCGGTCAATCGAACGGATGAGGGAGCCTGCAAGGATCTTACATTTTCTGACGAGGAATTGTACGAGTTGAGAGTCGCTGCCCTCTTGCACGACTGTGGGAAGGTGACTACACCGGTGCATATCATTGACAAGAGCAAGCGGTTGGAGACGATTTTTGACAGGATGGAGTTGGTCGACACACGGTTCGAAGTCCTGAAGCGGGATGCGGAACTCGCATTCCTGCGTAAGAGAATGTCGGCCCTGAAGGGAGAAGATGAAAATGTCTTGTCAATAATCGAGCAGGATGTTCAGGAGCGGTTGCTGGAAATCGATGCGGACAGAGAATTCCTGAGAAGCTGCAACCAGGGACCCGAGTTCGTCACCGAGGCCATGCAGGAACGGATCCGGGAAATCGCTGGAAAACACAGGTGGGCGCATGGAAGGGGTGGGGCAGAGCCTTGCCTGACCGAAGACGAAGTCCAAAATCTCAGCGTTTCCAAAGGTACACTTACGCCCGCCGAACGCAAGCTGATCGAATACCACGTTACTGCGACGGTGAAGATGCTCGAGGGCCTTCCCTACCCGAAATCCCTCCGCAAGGTGCCCCAGATTGTTGAGACCCATCACGAGCGGATCGACGGCCGTGGGTACCCAAGGGGGCTGACAGGAGATGAAATTCCCTTACAGGGGAGAATCCTTGCAATTGCCGACGTCTTCGAGGCGCTGACTGCGAAAGGACGGCCGTACAAGAGACCCAACACCCTCATGGAGGCCCTGCGTATCTTGGGTTTCATGAAGCTGGAAGGGCATATCGATCCCGAGCTGTTTCACGTCTTTCTGCACGAAAAGGTCTACATGCGCTATGCGGAAGAGTTCATCGACCCTGATCAGATGGACGAGATCGTCGTTGCTGACATCCCGGGGTACGAAGACCCGGAACAGAGCGAATCCACTTCCTCCTCACTCCCCGGTACTGCCGCCAGGGGCAAGGCCGCATAAACAGAAAGCCACTGAGCGGACAGGCCTCAACAGCCGTTTACGCACTCGTACAGGTCGTCCAGACACGCGGATTCTACGAGTCGTCACCCGTGCCCTCCCTTGGCTCACGTTCGGGCCGTTTTGCCTGCCTCCTGTCCGGATCCACGTGAACGATCACCTGATTCAGATCTTCGATCTTATCCTTCAGGCAGAATTCGACCGATTTGGCGATCTCATGTCCCTCGATCACGGTCAGCGAGCCTTTGACCACGATGTGGGCCTCCATCTGGTACTGGCCGCCGGAGGTGCGGACCTTCAGATCATGATGGCCCAGAACTCCATCGACGCTCGTGATGCATCGGCCGATCTTCTCCAGGACTTCCGGTTGTGGCGCCGTGTCGGTCAGCTCCTGAATGGAGCGCCACAGAATCTCGATGCCGATCTTGAGGATGAGCAGCGAGACGATCAGGGCCGCGTAGGCGTCCAGCACGTGCCAGGCAGGATTGATTCTTGCACCGGCAACACCGAAGAGCACGGCCACGGAAGACAGGGCATCGGAACGGTGATGCCACGCGTTGGCCATGATCACCGGACTCTTGATCCGTCGGCCCACATGAGCCGTGTATCGATACAGGGCCTCTTTCACGACGATGGACAGGCCGGCTGCACCCAGGGCCAGCCACGTGGGATGAAATTCGGTATGGTGGTGGATGCTCGAGGCGGCCTCGACCCCGAGATAAAGGGCGGCGCCGATCAGGAAGAGGCCTACGATAGCGGAACTCAAGGTCTCGATTCGGGCATGGCCAAAGGGATGATCCTGATCAGCGGCCTTCCGGCCGGCCTTGAGTCCCACGAGGACCACGGCGTCCGTAAACAGATCCGAGATAGAGTGCGCCGCATCCGCGATCAGGGCCTGGCTGTGTCCGAGGATCCCGCCGGCCAACTTGAAGGCGATCAGCACGGCATTCGCGACGACCCCTACCAGGGTGACCGATATGCCTGCCCCGGCTCCATGCATTTTGGATGTTGACATTCATGTTCCCGGACAATGAATTTGAACCGGCTCGGATGGAATATCGTGCGTGAATGCCTTCTAGCAGCCCGTTGAAAAAGTGGCTGTTGGAGGCTGTTCAAAAAGTTCCAGATGCAAGGCAGGCAAAATCCCGAGGAATGAGGCGTACTTACTGTACGTTGAATGACGAGGGATGAAGCCGAACGCCGCAGATGGTACTTTTTC
>JAUWSZ010000306.1 GCA_030609865.1 bacterium
AACTGCGTGCCAAGGGAAGGATCGGAGGGGATGGCAGCGACGGGCCCGAATGACAGGGGAATCGGAACATCTTCCGCAGAACGGTCTGGGGAGCGGGCCCGTCTGGGTGTCTCGGGTTTTTACAATTTGTAAAGGCCCTAATCAGGAAACGGGCGTCCAAGGCCCTGGCGGCTCTCTCGGGTGCCCGCCTGGGACGGATTCAGACCGTTCCTTTCCGCAGGTCGATCTGAAGCTCAACCTCGCTGCTTCCGGCCACACGGGTTCGGGTCATGTTGAAGTGGTCGCCCAGGGCCAGCATGTTTCTGTTCTGCGATGAGACGAGGCCCCGAACCGATTCGATTCCCCGTTCTCTGGCCACCGCCAAACCGTATTCGAGCAATTTCGCCCCCACTCCCTTTCCTTGCCAGGCATCCCCTACCATCGGGGCGAATTCCGCCCACTTGTATCTCGGGTGTCTGACAAAGTGACAACAGCCGAGCATCCTTCCTTCTTCTTCTGACCCCTCCAAGGCCACCAGGGCAATATCCCGGTCGTAATCAATCTGGGTCAACTGGTACAACATCGCGGGGGACAGGTTTTGGATGTTGCCCATGAACCGAAACCAGATACTCTGCTCTGACATGGAGCGGAAGAGTTCGAGAAGGAGCGGGGCGTCTTCCGGCCGAATGGGCCGAATGAAAACCTCGATCCCGCCCTTCGTAATGGTTGTCCATTCGTACTGGTTCGGATAGGGACTGATGACGAGGTGCAGCGGTGAAGGGAGGTCCATGAGGCGGATGCGGACTTGCGCGTCCTGGACAACCGCTTCCTCGTACCCTGTCACCAGGGAATTTGAGTCGATGGCCTCAATTTCAGGAAAATCCGTTGTCAGTTGAGAAAGTCGGATCAGGATCTCCTCCAAGAGCGTGAAGGTATTTGGCGTCGTGCTGGAGAGACTGGCGAGGAGTCGGTAGGCCCGCGTCTTTTCCATGAGACGGCGTGCAAGCAATCGGTTCAGCGGAGGCAGGGCAACGGCCTGGTCCTCCAGGGCCTTTGACCAGGCACCGCCAATCCCGAACAGAATGACCGGACCGAACTCGGCGTATGTTTGCACACCCAGTTTCAGCTCAAACCCCGATTCCCTCCGCACCGCCCCCCTGATGGGGCCAGGTCCTACCTTGGCGACCTCTGCCCCTCCTCCGGTCTCGGATGGGGAACCGGCTTGATCTGGCTGAGAAAGCAGCTCGACCCCTGTGTCATGGACGGCTCGGCCGGTCTCCGGAACGGACGGTTCGACGGGAATCCCGTAGGCCTTGAGAAGGGCCTTACTCTGGGGTCCGGTCAGGGCCCTTTCACCCCTTCGAAGGGCCTCATCGAGGATCGCCCTGGCCTTGTTTTTGTCAAATTCAAGGGAACGCGGAAACCTCGGTGGGACCTCCTGGGACATTTCGATGTTTTGCACATACGCAAGCAGACTCGCAAGCGTGGCAGCCGCCCTTTCCGGCGTATCGTATGTTGGGATGCCGGCGCGGTTGAGGATCCCTCTGCCCTCTTCCGCGCGCTCTCCACCCATCCAAACTGCAACCACCGGGACCGGCTTGTCCTTCAGGATTTCTGCGAGCGACGCGGCCACGGCTGAACCGGTCTCGTAGCAACTCGGTACATAGATGATTAGCAAGTGGTCTATTTCCTTTGCACGCGCACAGGTCTGGACAACCCGGCAGTACCGTTCTGGAGAGGCCTCTCTGAAGACGTGGACAGGATTGCTTCGGTTCCATGATACAGGGAGAAACTGATCCAATTCCTTCGTTGTTTCCGGACGGAGGGGTGCCGGTTCGATGCCGTAAGCGGAAAGGGAACCGACTGCCATGGCGGCTGGTGCTCCGGCATTGGCGATGATTGCAAGTCCGTGCCTCTTCGGTATGGGTTTCTTGGCCAAGAACTCGGCACAGTCGAAGAGCTCCTTAATCGTATGGACCCGGACAACCCCTGCCCGCTCGAAGGCCGCGTCATAAAGGGCATCCTCCCCGGGAAGACTGGCAGGAACTGTGAGAGCGGCACTCGTTTGTGTCCTGTGTCCGCTCCCAACCGGTTTGA
The DNA here is from genome assembly GCA_030609865.1 of bacterium. The sequence goes on from JAUWSZ010000306.1 coordinate 2,077, forward strand.
GCGCGACGATGGGCTTCATCCTGGCAACAGAACGGGCGGCACTGATGAATTTCCGCACTCGAGTGAGCCTTTCCACATAGAAGACGATACTTCGAACATTCGGGTCACTGCCCAAATAGTTGATCAAATCCCCGAAATCCACCTCCAGCATCGAACCAACACACACGAAATGGCTGAAGCCCACCCCTGCTTGTCGGGCATGATCGAGGATGGCTTCGCAGAGGGACCTGCTCTGAGAAATGAAGGCGACCTTTCCGGTCAGGGGCATCGGATTCAGGAGGCTCGCATTGCATTTTGCGTGGGGGCAGATGATTCCAACACTGTTGAGGCCGATGATCCGCATATCCGGGCTTTTCATCTGTTTCATGATGCGCGTCTCGATCGCCCGGGTTTGCTCCGCCGTTGCATCACCGAGTGGGGGGAGAACAACAGCTCCCGCCACCCCGGCTTGGGAGCAGGCGCGGATCAAGAGAGGCACACTGGACATGGGGGCTGAGATGATTGCGAGATCAAGATCCTGACCGATATCGGACAGGCGAGTGTGGACGAGACGGCCTCTGGCGTCAGGGGTGACCCGGAAAATCTCCCCCTCATAGCCTCCTTCACGCAGATTTTCCCGCACTCTCGGACCAAAGAAATCCCCTTCTGACCCGGCCTCGATCACCGCGATGGAGGCTGGACGGAAGACCCTGTCCAGGTTGTAGGATGTTATCATGGAGAAACTTCCGTTTTTAGCAGCGATGAGTCCTCACGAAACGGTACCGATATTTCGTGCGTACAGATGGTCTGCAGAGTCCGGTCAACGTCCTATGATGTAGCGGTGCGGATCCACTTCCTCGCGGAGCACCCGAAGTTCCTCCTGGCTTGCCTCTTCCGTCTCTCGAACAGAGTCGGGTATGAGCAACTCAAACCCTGTGTTCTTTTGGACTTCTTCCACTGTCACGCCCGGGAATAGAGACTCCACCTTCATCCGTTTGGTGTCCTGGTCGAATCCGAGGATGGCCAGGTCTGTTATGATCTTGTGAGGTCCTGATCCGGCGGGGAGGCCGGCCTGCTCGCGCGAACCGGGTCCGGTCAGGTAGCCGGGCGAGGTGATGAAATCCACCTTCTCAACAAAGCGACGTTCATTTTGTACGGTCAGCATGAGGATTCGCCAGCAGAGGGAGGCAAAGTCATTGGCCCCACCGCTGCCCGGGAATCGAACCTTGGGCTTCCGGTAGTCCCCGATGCAAGTGGAATTGATGTTGCCGTACGTGTCGATCTGAGCACCGCCGAGGACCGCGTAGTCGACAAGTCCGCGGCAGCAAGCCGACATGATTTCGCACATGCTCGTGGCCATGACCGCACGGAAGAACGTGCGGGAGTCGCCGACCGAGATCGGCATCTCGGGCAGGAGAGGAGCCACACCGCCAGCCTCGAAGAGGATAACCAGGTTCGGTGCGTGCGTTTTCTGCGCCAGCATGGATGCAGCACAGGGGGCACCTGTCCCAACAGCAACGGTTTTCCCGTCCTCCAGGCTCCTGGAGGCAGCGCAAATCATCATCTCCATGGTGTTGTAGGGCTCAGCCATTTTCCACACCTCCCTGTTCTGGAATGGCGTTACTGAAATCTAGTACTGGTCTGTGAGCAGTTCCTGGTTACGAAGTTCCTGCAGCCTCGAGAATCCACCACAGAGTGACAGGTATTCATTGAAGTCCTTCAGCCCGTAAATGTATTTATCAAGGAACCCCCTGAACTCTTCCGGGTCCTTTTCAACCCGGAGCCATTGCTGGATATGGTCTTCGTCCGAGAAGTACTCATACGGCATGTTGCCCGGGTAACTCCCAAAGGGGACTTCGACGACCGCATCGACAAAAGAGAATGGTATGGATGTGGCGCTCGGGTCCCTGCGGATTTCCGAGTTCGGTATGATACGTTCTGTGGTGATGATGACATGCTTCGCCGCCTTTGCCAGAATGTCATCCGAAACAGCAATTCCCTTGATGCGGGAGTTTCCGTAAATGTCGGACTCGTGGACATGGATGGCGGCAACGTCAGGCCACAGGGCCGGCAGGGCAACAAACTTCTTGCCTGTGAAGGGACACTCGATGATTTTCGCCGCGGAATACGCAAAGGTGTCGGTGCCCAATACGTTGCGAGCGATCCCGAAAGAAACCCCCTCTGCGGCCGCCAGGAGCCGGACGCACATGGCGTAATTCGTCCACTCACACACTTCCACCTCGCCCGACTCCATGACTCTGCGGGCGTTCGGCGAGAGGCCACGGGCCTCCAACCCGATGATGTAAGCGATATCCACGCGCTTGAGGCAGTTCCCTGCGACAAGGATCTGGAAGTCGTGCGTGGATGTATGTCCTGCGAAAGAGAGGTCCTTCTTGCCCTGCCTCACAATCTCATGCAGCACAGCGGTCGGAATTCTGTTGGCGCCAAACCCGCCGATCGCAAGATAACACCCGTCGTGTACGAACTGATGTACCGCGTCTTTGACCGTTGTGCGCTTGTCGACCATCTCTCGACGTTTACCGGCGAAGAATTTACGCGCCGTATCCGGGTCCGGATCAGAAAAAAGGGTCCCACATCCCTGAGCGATTTCATTCATCATTCGACCTTTCTGTGTGATCGGGTTGGGAATCGTCCCCATTTCAACGAAGAGCAACCATTGTGCGGGTCCTGTATACGCACGGTGGGCAACTACTTCTCCCGAACCGGGAAAGCCCCGGCGAAGTCGTGCCCTTGTGAACGGTCGGCACCCGAGCGCCGGG
>JAUWSZ010000093.1 GCA_030609865.1 bacterium
GCTCGGTTGGTGACGAGGTAGAGCTTGAAATCAATCATTCGGGTCGGTGCCAATGAGCCCTTCCTGGGGGCTCGATGCGGTGGCGTAGAGCCTTCGAGGAATCCTCCCGGCCCGGTACGCAAGACGTCCCGCCTCGATGGCGAGCCGCATGGCTCGGGCCATCTCGACCGGGTGCTTCGCCTGGGCAACGGCCGTATTCAGGAGAACCCCATCCGCGCCGAGTTCCATCGCCACGGCGGCGTCCGAGGCGGTCCCGACGCCGGCGTCCACGATGAGGGGAACGTCGATCAGATCACGGATAATCATCAGGTTGTATGGGTTGCGAATGCCCATCCCGGAGCCGATGGGCGCTCCAAGCGGCATAACGGCAGCGCAGCCCATGTCGGCGAGCTTCCTGCACGTAATCGGGTCATCGTTCGAGTAGGGCAGAACCACGAAGCCCTCATGAATCAATTCCTCGGCCGCCTTCAGGAGTTCGGGTACATCCGGAAACAGGGTCTCTTCATCCCCGATCACCTCGAGCTTGATCCAGTGGGTGCCCAGAGCCTCTCTGGCAAGATGCGCCGTGAGCACCGCCTCCTTCGCGGTGTAGCAGCCCGCAGTATTCGGCAGGATCTGGTATTTCTTGCGATCGATCAGGTTGAGAGGGCTTTCCTCGTCCGGGTCCTCCAAGTTCACCCTGCGGATCGCAACTGTGATGAGCTCGGCGCCGCCCGCCTCGAGCGAATCCAGCAAGGTCTGCGGATCCGGGTAGCGAGAGGAACCCATAATCAGCCTGGAGTTGAACGTTCGATCCGCAATCTTCAGCACATCCATCTTCATGACCCCCTGTTTTCCTGAATTTACGGCCACGGACCACACGGCCGACCACTCGGATCAGCCCCCCTGGACCGCCCGTATGATCTCCACCCTGTCGTCCGCCTGAAGGGTCCTTTCGCTCCAGGACCCCTTGTGCACCACCTCTCCGTTCACGGCTACCGCGATGCCGTCACGCCCGTCCGTCTTCAGGGACAGTACCAGCAACGCCTCGACCGTGACATCAGGCGCTGTCTCGACTTCCTTGCCGTTGACGATCAGTTTCATTCTCGACCTCCGAAAAGGACCACACTCGTTTCATTCTACCACCCGACCGCACGTTCTCCAGCCGGAAGAAACCGGGTCGGCACAAAGGGGGAAAAGACCCCGGAAGATCTCCCCTCCAGAATCAGGTCGGAGATCTCGAAGGCCGTGGCGGGCGTGAGGAGGATCCCATGTCGATAGTGCCCGGTCGCGTAGTAGAGCCCTTCGATCGTGGTTTTGCCCACGATCGGGTCATGGTCCCGGCTCGCGGGCCGGAGCCCCGCGATGATCTCCTGGATCGGCAGATCGTATATCGATGGAACGGCCCACCACCCCCGTTCGAGAAGCCGGTAGGCTGCTCCGGCAGTGATCGTCGTGTCGAACCCCATGTCCTCCTCCGAGGCGCCCAGGACGATCCGTCCATCCCTTTTGGGGACGAGGTAGGCATCCGGTGCCCGGATGACGTACGCCAAGGAGTACAGCTCGTCTTCTCTCAGCGTAATGATCTGGCCCTTCACGGGCCGGACCGGCGGAAGCAGGCCCTTGGGAATCCCCCCGATCTGCTTTGACCAGCACCCGGCGGCGATGACGACACAAGCCGCATCGATCTCCCCCTCCTCGGTTCTTACGCCCTTCACCCTGCCCTCCTCGTTGAGAACCTCCTCAACGGGGCGATTTTCGTGCAGCGTTCCCCCGCACTTCCGGAGGGCGGTCTTCAGCGCTTCGACCAGACCACGGTTGTCCACCTGGTGGTCATCCGGGATCCAGATCGCAGAGCTCGCCCTGGGAGACACGAGCGGCTCGATCTCCCTTGCCTCGGTCCCGGAGAGCCACTTCACCGGCAGGCCCAGATGCTCTCTGAATTCGCAGAGCCGCCGGAGCCTTTCGGCATCGTCCCTGTCCAGGCCGATGATCAAGGTCCCCCGGGTGTCCAGCCGAACCTCGACCCGTGCGTCCTCTTTCAACTCCTCCAGGAACTGGGGGTAGAGGCGCAGGCTCTCACGGCCAAGGGAGAGAAACCCCTCGTCCTCGAACCCGACCTCGGAAAGGGGTGCGAGCATACCCGCTGCGGCCCAACTTGCCCCCCGTCCCGCGGTGTTCCGATCGAACACCTCTACGGCCGCACCCTTCCTGGCGAGGCGCCACCCGATCCCGAGCCCGATGACCCCGCCTCCCACGATGCAGACAGGGCTGCGGGCAGAGTCTCCTCGATTGCGTCCCGTCACTGCGGGCCTCCTGTGCACACGTCAGACACCCCTTCCCCCCGGCCTCCGGCCAACGAGTCGGTCAATGCCCTTCGAAAACCTTGTCTCGAACGACCCGTTGCAGTATCCGCGCCGCCCGGGAGACCTGGAAGCCCTCTCGGAAGATCCTTCGATAAGGCTCTTCCCCTGACACACTCAGGAACAGGGCACGTCGCAGGCCTGCATCCTCCTCGGCGAGATTCAGAAGAGCATCTACCGACCGGGTCATACGAATTCCGTCAGCCAGTTTCTGCATGATCAACCCGTACGTTCGATCCGCAAGGATGGACTGGCAGGCGAGTCGGTAGGCATGAAAAGCCTTCCGCGAAATCCCGTAATCCATCATGACCCGGGCAGCAGCCACACCGGTCGTGCACGCCGCGGTGATCCCTTTTCCCTTGAATGGCCTGACCAGACCGGCCGCATCCCCGACAGCAATGAATCGATCCGCAAAAAAGACCCTTGCCGTGCGATTCGGGAAGAGGCCTTTGTGGCATTGGTCGGCAACCGCTTCGGGTCTGTAATCAGGGGGGAGCCATCGCCTGACTTCAGGGCGGCAGAGAAACGCCTCCATGATCGAGGTGTTGACCCGTGGACCCGCGATGTTGACCGTCAAGTGGTTTCTCTTCGGTGTGATCGCTCCGAAGGAGACGCGAGGCATGCTTGGCAGAAAGGCGATGATTTCGTCTCCGAATCTGCCCATCCAATCATCGCCCGGATGTATGTTCGTGACGATCGTTTCAAAGGCTTTCGGTCTTCGGTAAGCAATCCATTCTTCGAATATGGAAGCGGCCCCCGGGTCCAGGCCGAATGCTCCCACCACCACGTCTGCCTTTTGGGTTCCGTTCTCCCCGTATACGATCACGGCTCCAGGGATGGTCTCGATACTCGTCACCCGGGAATTGATCACCTCCACTCCGTGCAGCTTTGCCTGTTCGAGCATGAACCGATCCCACAGGCATCGGCGAACCGCATACGATCGATGGGTGCTGGAAAGGAGTCTCAAATCCCTGTGTGATCCACAAAGCCGGTACGAGTGGATGGTGCGCTGGACAATGGGGTAAGGGAACGAAATTTCAAGGCTTCGCTTCACGACCTCTTCAATGGGAGGAGACAAAACCCCTACACATTGGTTGTAGTGCCTTTCGTTGTTAAAGTCCTTTCCTTCATAAAGGATCACCCTGATCTGTATGCCCCGTTCAGCAGCGATCTTCTTCAGTGCAATCCCGCAGGAGGTGCCTCCCGGCCCTCCCCCCACGATGGCAACGGTCTGCCCGTTCTGAAGGGGTCCGAGCTGTGAAGGGTTCGGGGAAAGCAGGGCGGGCCGAAGGGGGGGTGGCCCCTCCGGAGTTGCCCCCCGTGAGAAATAGCGAAGCCGGAGGCCTGTGAAGATCATTCTTAACAGGAAGCGGGGATTCGAACCCGTCCAGAAAATGTCCCGATACCGTGCGTCACCCGTGAAGAGATACCAGGTCAGGTAGTGAAGGGTCTGCGCTGTCCGCCCCCTCGGCAGGTGCCGGACAAAATGAAGATGGGCACGAACCCAGAAGCGTCTGGCAGCCACGAGATTGTTCAGGCCGAAAAGGACTCTTGCGTATCGGTTCTCTGTTTGGAACTCCCTCTTTACGAAGAAGAAATAGGACTTGCGGAGTGTACGGGAGGAAAGACCATGGTCAAAGGCCGCTTGAACAGCGTACTTGGCGGTTCGAAAGGCCGAGTCGATGCCGTTCTTGTAATACCGGCTCATCGAGGCATCGCCTATGAAGACCAGACGATTTCCAAAGAAGCCCTTTGCCCCGCTCACCGGAAGTCTTGGACGACAAGAGCAGTAACGCTCCGGCAGGCGCCAGCCCTGTGGCAGAAGCTGCCGAACGGTCGGGGTTTGGAGGAAAGTCGCGAGGTGTGTGTGGTTCAAGTCCTGATTCCCCACCAGCGTAACCGTTGCAAAGCGGGTCTTCGGGATCATAGCAGCGAACTGGATATCGCGAAAACCCAAGGAGAACACATGAATACTGTCGCCCAAGGACTTCTCCAGGTCTGCCTCACCCACGTCCAGCTCTGCCTGAAATGCACGCACACATCGAGGGAATACATACCCGGCGCCGCCACCAGCCACCTCTGTGCCAAACGACGATGTGACCCCACAAGCCACTACCACGAGGTCCGCTTCGAGTTCCCCGCCTTTCCAGAGGACCTTGGCACGGGTCTTGGGATCTGGGGGAATCGACAGTGAATCCACATTGGATGGAACGATCTCTGCACCCTGGTCCAACACCTGTTCAAGGAGGAAGTCATCAAAGCTGATCCTTCTTGTTTCCTCCGAAAAACGCGGACCGTTGCCCCGAAACACCACCGGAACAGGTCCCCGCCCCGGGGGCGAGATGACCAGGTGGCTCCCCTCTTTGGTGTGGAACACATAGCTCCGGATCAGACGCTGGACACGATCTTCGGGGATCTTCAACCCGAGCTCTTCAATCTGCTGTATGAGCTGCCAGGAGATGACTCCTGCGCACATGTTACAGCCTTTCGGTCCCTCATGGAGGAAGCTCTTCCCATCGAACAGCACAGGTCGGATACGGATCCCTCTTGCCGCGGCTTCCCTTAGCGCCAGCATAGTGAAGAAGCTGCCTGCAGGACCCGCCCCGATGATCGCAATCGCGGACCCATCCTCGAGCCGGAATGGTTTCGAGAGGTTGACCACAGCGTATTTGCCTCCTACCCACTACAATGTCTACTAAAATGATAGGCTTATTGAATTCCATTCGCAACAGCGGGTTATTCCTCCCTTGCTCGAAGAAAGCCGGGCGAAGATTGTCGACGAGTACGTGGGGTTGAAGGTCTATGCGCGTCTGCGACAACTGCGGGTCCTTTGAGCGCTCAGAATACTTCGCATTCGTAGAGGGACTGATCCAGGCGGGACATGGAAAGTCGCGGTACCCCTTGAGCAGGGAAGATCGTCTATTTCGCCTTCGATGCCAACTCTTGCTCCAAGAGCGCTATTTCCACCAGACTCACTTGATGAATCTTCCTGTCCAGATATCGTTCGCCAGAAGCCCTGAACAGCTCAGGATTATCCGTGACGAGATAGATCCTCTCAGGGTAGTTGTTCTTGTTCAATTTTTCTTCTTTATCAAGAGATCTCTTCATGCCCTTGATGCACTCTTCTGATGGATCAATGATTCTGACATGATCACCCAAATATTCCTGAATCGTCCGTCTCAACATAGGATAGTGGGTGCATCCCAGAATGAGCGTGTCAATCTTTGAGTGCTTCAAATCGGCAAGATATTCCCCGACAATCATCTTCGCTGCCGGTTCGTTTGACCAACCCTCCTCAACGAGATGGATGAGGAGAGGGCACTCCTGTGAATACACCCGAACCTTGCCGTCCAAGTTCTGAATGCTCCGCTGGTAAACACCGCTCCGAATCGTGCTCCTCGTTCCGATAACGCCGATCCTGCCGTTCTTTGTCGTCTCGATCGCCTCTTGAGGGACAAGATCGATGATACCCATGGTTGGAATCGGGGAAGTCCTCCTCAGATGATCAAGACTCACCGCTGAGACCGTATTGCAGGCCGTGACGATCAACTTGAGGTCGTAGTTCTCTGTCAGATACCTGACGATCTGCTCTGAATATCGATTGATGACTTCGGGAGACCTTGAACCATAAGGCGCTCTTCCCATATCACCAAAGTAGACGGTATTCTCCTCAGGGAGGGTGGAAATGATCTGGTTCAATACGGTGAGGCCGCCCATACCCGAATCAAGGAGACCGATGAATCGGTTCATGTGTTCCCTGCCTTAGGATAAGAAAAGACGGTTCGTGGCGAAATTCGGATCGCTCGTGAGGTTTACCCCGAGTCTCCTCAAGCCGGCTTCATCCCCCGGGGTCGGCATGTGGGTGGTGTGAATTTCACAACCGGAAAGCTCCTTGAGCTTCTCCATGGCCAGCTGGGCGGTCGGGTTGGTCGTCGCGCTGATGCTGAGCGCAATCAATGTTTCTTCCAGGTTCAGGCTTATCGTCTTCCGATTCATGATGTTCTTCTTCAAGTTCGCGATCGATTCGATGACGTTCAGCGACAGGACGGGGATCTTGTCTGGGATCTCGGCCTGTTCCTTGATGGCGTTCAAGACGAGGCTTGACGCTGCGTGCATCAGAGCGGAGTTCTTGCCCGTCACGATGGATCCGTCCTTTAGCTCGACGGCGGCGCCGCAGAAGACATCCTCGTTTCCCTTGCCCGAGCTTTCCGCTTCCCGGGCCGCCTCCATGGCCGGCACCACCACCTTCCTGTAGTCCGGGCTCAGGTTGAGCTCCTTCATGAGGAGTTCGGCCTTCTGGCACGTTTCCTTGTCTGCGAAGCCCATCGCATACTCACACCGGTATCGGAAGAACCTCCTCACGATCTCCTGTTTGGCCGCTTCCCTTACGACTTCATCGTCGGTGATGCCGAATCCTGCCCGGTTCACGCCCATATCCGTCGGCGATTGGTAGGGAGTGGCCCCGGTTATCTTCTCCAGGATCCTTTTCAGGACCGGGAAGGCATCCACGTCCCGGTTGTAGTTGACCGTCGTCTCTCCGTGGGCCTCCAGATGAAAAGGATCGATCAGATTGAAATCCTGAAGATCCGCGGTGGCCGCTTCGTAGGCCATGTTCACGGGATGCTTGACGGGCAGATTCCAGATGGGAAAGGTCTCGAACTTCGCGTATCCGGCTCGTATTCCCCGCTTGTGATCGTGATAGAACTGGGACAGGCAGGTCGCCAGCTTGCCGCTTCCCGGGCCCGGGCCGGTGACGACCACGAGGGGCTTCTCTGTCTCGATATACTCGTTCGCTCCGTACCCCAGGTCGCTGACGATCAGATCCACATCGGTGGGATATCCCTTTGTGAAGCTGTGTGTATAGACCTTCATATTCCGACGTTCCAACCTGTTCCTGAAGAGCTTGGCACCGGGCTGGTTCTCGAAACGCGTGATGACGACGCCCACGACCTCGAGACCCCATTCCCTCAAATCGTCGATCAGCTTGAGCGCGTCCGAATCATAGGTAATGCCAAAATCCGCCCTTATCTTCTTTCTCTCGATATCCCCCGCATAGATGCAGA
>JAUWSZ010000430.1 GCA_030609865.1 bacterium
GCCTGATCCAGTCCGACGTACCTGCCCTTGTGCGGGGGGATCCGGGTCGGCTGCGACAGATCCTGATCAACCTGATGGGCAACGGCATCAAGTTCACCGAGAAGGGTGAGGTCCACACGAGGGTGACTGTGGAACGAGAAACGGACAGTCACGTGACCGCCCGGTTTTCCGTGATGGATACGGGGATCGGCATCCCGAAGGACCGCGTCGATCGCCTATTCAAGTCCTTTTCCCAGCTGGATGCCTCGATCACCCGCAGGTACGGAGGCTCCGGCCTGGGACTCGCCATCTGCAAGCAGTTGGCCGAGATGATGGGCGGACAGATCGGGGTCGAGAGTCCTTCGACTTCGCTCAGGACAGGCGAACAGGGCCGCGGCTCGGTGTTCTGGTTCACAGTGGCCCTGGAAAAGCAGCCGGCGGGCAGCCGGGTGGAGGAGATCATTCCGGAGGACATCCGTGGCGTTCGAGTCCTCGTGGTCGACGACCACGCCACGAACCGAATGGTTCTCCGCGAGTTGCTTCGTTCCTGGCGGTGCCGGTTCGAGGAGGCAGCAGGCGGGCTCGAGGCACTCGAGAGGCTCGGACAGGCCCAGGCGGAGGGGGACCCATTCCGGGTCGCCATGCTCGACATGCAGATGCCAAACATGGATGGGAGAACGCTCGGCGTGAAGATCAAGGCCGACCCTCTGTTGTCGGACACGCTCCTCGTGATGCTGACCTCTGCAGGGCAGCGAGGGGATGTTGCGGCGTTGCAGGAGATCGGCTTTGCCGCCTACCTCAACAAGCCGGTCAAAAATTCGCACCTCTACGACTGTCTTACGATGGTCCTCGGCATTCCGGGGACCGGATCCGAAGATCCTGCTCGACAGATGATTACCCGCCACAGCCTCCGGGAGGGCAAGAAGAGGAGAACCCGTATTCTGGTGGCAGAAGACAATGTGGTCAACCAGAAGGTTGCTCTTCGTATCCTCGAGAAGCTCGGGTACCACGCCGATGCGGTCGCCAATGGACAGGAAGCGGTCACTGCCCTGGAAACCGTTCCGTACGATCTTGTTCTCATGGACGTTCAGATGCCGGAAATGAACGGCTTCGAGGCCACCCGGGCGATCCGGGACCCGCAGTCAAAGGTCCTCCGCCGGGACATCCCAATCATCGCCATGACGGCTCACGTACTGAAGGGTGACCGAGACAGATGCCTCGAGGCGGGCATGGACGACTACATCAGCAAACCTGTTACCACCTCGGCCCTGAACGAAATCCTGGAGAAGCGCCTGGGGGCCGGTGGAAACGGGAAGCCCTCTGTTCCGCAACTTGTACCCACGTTACCGGTGCCTGTGAACATCCAGCGGCTCAACGATATCACCGACGGGGACCTGGAGTTCGAGCAGGAACTGATCGAGTCGTTCCTCGCCGATACGGAGCGGCACGTCGCGGACCTCGAATCCGCGGTGCAAGGGGATGACGGCGAGGAAGTGAGGCTGCAGGCACACGCAATCAAGGGATCGAGTGCGAATGCAGGCGCGAAGAGGCTCGAGGAGATCGCTGTCCGGCTGGAAGAGATCCGCGTCGGCAAGGAACCTGAAAGGGCCCAGGCACTCCTCGACGACCTCCGATCTGAATTCGAAAGGGTCCGCGAGTATCTACAGGACCACATGGAATCACAACAACCTTGTATTGCCGCGACGGCCGGCCCCTGACCCGAGTCCTCCCCTCTTACACCCTATCCTGAATCCTGAATCGACCTGCCACCCTTCCCACAGGAACTGGCACAACCGTTGCTCGGTACGATGTGTTGGAACGCCTGGCAGCGCTACGTGCGGTATGAGGCCATAGGTATATTTTCCGTTTGATCCCAAGCACTTGTTTTCCCAGGGAGTCGTCCCTCAAGGGGTGCTCCACGATCGGGAAGAAATCAGGATAGGCAAGAATGGGGAAGAAATGAGAAGTTCTTTTCCCAGGTTCTTCCGAACTCGCAGCCTCTTTCGGGTGATGGGGTGCCGCTGGGAGGAGCACTGTATTCCATCGGGCCACCCATTGAAGGTGACATGGATGCGGACGGGGTGCCGGATGAGTCGGACAACTGCCCACAGCATTCAAACAGCCGGCAAATCGATGACAATCAGAACGGCGTCGGAGATGACTGCCAGGATGACGATGGCGATGGTGTCACCAGGAAACACGATTGCGATGATCAGGACCCGTCTGTCCACCCGGGCGCGAGCGATCCCTTTGATGATGGAGTAGACTGGGACTGCAACGGTGCCGACCCTGGCTATTGGGAATGGGACGACGATGGGACCGACAGCAACGGCAACGGGCAGGACAACTGCGGCACCATTCCCGTTCAGGGGACTGGCCGGGGACTGCTCGCCTTTTCCGCCCCGTGGGTTCTCTTCTTTCTCGTTTTTGTCCGGCTCAGACGAAAGATTGCCTGATCCTTCTCGCACCTACCAGGCCCTAATTCGTTGCAGCAAGCCTTCCAACCATCCCTCCCCTTGAGGTCCATCCTTCTTCCGTCTGGACTACGGTCCTGTCCCTAACAAGATTGCAGCCACATTTGTTGTAGTACTAGAACCGACTCTACGGTACGATTATGTAATTAACTAATTCCTCCCATGGCGTGTAAGTCTGTTTCATAAAATCATGATAATGCAATCGAAATAGAGAGTTATAAAGTCATGAGACGAAAAACTATCGACCCCCTGGTTTCTCTCTTGACAGGATAGAAGGTTTCAGTTAAGTCTACTAAGAGCCGACCCAGCAGTACTATCATACAATCTATAAATACTTGGAAGGGACGCCTAGTGGCGCGTACGGAAGAGACGCCGGAATCTCAGGGGATGAAGATCGCGCGGCTCTGCAAGGAGTCGGGTTTGACGAGATCTACGGTTCACCACTACGTGAACATCGGGCTTCTTCACAGGCCTCGGCAGGTTGGACTCAACTTGCATCTCTTTGACGAAACCCACCTGAACAGGCTGAAACAGATCCGTCGGCTGAGGGAGAAGGAGGGGCTTCCTCTGGCTGACATAAGAGAGCTCCTCGACCGAATCGAGCCTCAGGAAGCTGTGATCTCGATGCCGGAGGGCGTGGGGGATCCGTCCGCAGAGCTGAGTTCCGGGGGGGAAGAACTGCAAGGGGGCGCGACCCGTCAAGGACGGAAAAATAGAGAGATGATTCTTGACGCCGCGATCAAGCTCTTTTCGGAGCGGGGCTACGAGAATACAAAGATCAGCGACATCACCGAGGCCCTGCACATGGGCAAAGGGACCTTCTATGTCAATTTCAAGAATAAAAAAGAACTGCTCATGGAGTGTATTGATCGTCTAACGGTGACAATCGTACCCAGAGAGGCTTGGGCACAAATACGCGGCGAACAGGACTTCGATCGTAAGACACGGAAGCGTTGCCTTGCGTTTCTCGATGCGTTTCCTGGATTCCGCGGCATCCTCAACATGCTTCGAATTGCCTTGGGTGGCAGCGATCCCGCCCTCGCGGAGAAAGCAAAAGAGGCATTCAGGATTCTGTCTGCTCCCATGGCAAAAGACCTGAGGAGGGGCATTTCCGAGGGTGTCGTGCGACCCGATGTGGACGTAGAGCTGTTCGCGTTCCTGCAGCTCTCCCTGGCGGAGGGGTTCGGCTATTGGCTGATGATGGAGTCGCAATACTCGGTCGAGGAGGGGATGGACACCCTGATTGACATCTTCGGAAACGGGTTGACCCAGAAAACAGACAAGAAACCGAAAGCACCCGTGTGTCGCACGGGACCAGGCGAATTGCGGGACAGCAGGGGCGTGACGACGCGGCTCGAGGACATTCTCATGGGAGAAGAACCCTGCCTGCCTGGGAAGGTGGGGGAGGCGCAGGTAGAGCTCGATCTGGCCAATACGAGGGGGGTTGAATTTTCTCAGAAGGGCGCGGACTGGATCGCAACAGCCACGCTGAA
>JAUWSZ010000085.1 GCA_030609865.1 bacterium
GGAACCTCTCCCTGCCCTGCGGAGGGAATCTGGGATGCACACTGGGAGTTCATCCCAGACCAGAATCCCGAGTTCTGGTGGCCGTTGTGCCAGGCCTGGATCATCAGCTTGGCCCCGTGGGCGTGAACCGCCTCGCTGTACCGCTGGTACCAGGGAATGATCTCATCGGTATACCCCCTGTGGCCTTCCGGGATGATCCAGGAGTGAGGGTTGACCGCTGCGGCGCCCATCACGATCAGGCCGAAGCCGCCCTTTGCCCGGGCCTCGTGGTAGCGAAGCTCCCGCTCGTTGGGCAGACCCTCGTGGCTGGCCAGCATGTGGATGTGTCCTGAAATCATGATCCGGTTTTTGACCGTGCAGTTCCTGAATGTGATCGGGGAGAAGAGTTCGGCTAGTTCTGTCATGATAGCCTCCTGTATTTGAGATGTTTGTCGTATGCCAAAGCCTTTCTATTGCTTTGTCTCGTAAGTTTTTTCCAGGAGCTTTTTCTTCTTCACGAAGCGCTCGAGGGTCTTGGGTGGGATCCAGGTAATCTTTGGGCTGATCTTGATGGACCGGTGCATCTCCTCGGTGATCTCTTCGGTCAGGCCCTCGAGTTCCTCTTCCTTCGTCGCTTCCCCGTACTCGATCTTGAGCTTCAGGGGCGGGACCACCCGCGGGAGAGGCTCGTCCAGAACGATCCGGAACTCGCCGGTCACTCGAGGCACGAACCGGTTGACCACACCTTCGATTGCAGGGGGATAGATCATCACACCCTTGATCTTGAGCATGTCGTCCGTGCGGCCGATCACCTTGTACCGGAACCCTGTCTGCCCGCACGGGCAGGGGGACGTGGTGACCTCCATGATGTCCCCCAGGGTCTGGCGGAACCCGAGCAGATTCGTCCCGGCCAGGGTGCTGAAGACCGCCATCCCCGTGGCCCCATCCTCCATCGGAACCGATTCGTGGGTGTCCTGGTTGACGAGTTCCATCATCGCCAGGTCGTCACCGAGCCAGTGCATTCCTTGATACTCCGGGTAGTCGCAGGAACATCCCAGGCCCGCGCCCATGTCGAAGAGCTTTGCCTGGAATGCGCCTTCTAACTTCTTCCGAACCTCGGGGATCCCTGCCCCGGGTTCTCCACCGCATACGAGCGTCTCGATGTTGAGGCTGTCCACGCCGGCACCCAGGATCTCCTCCGCCTTTTCCGTCATGTACTCGGCAAAGGAGGGGGTGCACATCATGGCCTTCGGCCGAAAGAGCCGGGAATAGGTCAGGACCCGCTCGGTGCCTGCTTCTGCACCCACAGGGATGGAACATGCCCCGTAATCCGCGATGCACATGCACATCGGCACGCCCGCCAGAAACATGCTCAGGCCAAAGTCCTGCAGGATCCTGTCCCCAGGGTAGATCCCGCATCTCCAGAGGGCCCTGGCCGTGAACTCGGACCAGAGGGCCAGGTCCTCCCTGTCGAGGGGATAGGGCGTCGGCTCTCCTGTTGTCCCCGAGGTGGACGCGATGCACAGGAGCCGTTTCGAGGCCTCCCCCATCCAACCCTCCAGGATCCGCACCATGTCAAAATCGCATCCTGCGGCGAACTCACGGAAGCCTTCCTTGGTCAGAATCGGGATCCTCTTCGAATAATCGTCCCACGTCTTGATGGCCTCCGGTTTCACGCCCGCCTTGTCAAACCGTTCTTTCCAGAAAGGCGCCGTGTCATATAGGTCCTGGATCTTCTTCTTGAGCCTCTCCCACTGGATCTCCTTCATCTCAGGGGTGTTCTGCCTGGTCTCCATCTCCATGTTCCAGTAAGGCCTTCGCTCCCCCATCGCATTTCCCTCCGCTTCTCGCCCTCGAATTGAAAAAGACTCTCACTGCGTGAGGATCGTGATGCTCATCATGGCCGGTTCGATCCCCGGCCCCATGCCGCCACCGTTGTGTGCGAGCGCAACCCTGGCACCCTCCACCTGTCGCTTGCCGGACTCACCCCTGAGCTGCCACACGAGCTCCACGATCTGCCCCACACCGGTGGCCCCCAGCGGATGCCCTTTGGACAAGAGCCCCCCGCTCGGATTCACAGGGATTCTCCCTCCAAGTGAGGTAGCGCCTTCATCCACCAGCCGGCCGCCCTCCCCCTCAAGAGGGAATACAGATTGCCGTGTTCATTGTTCATGGTGTAGATCATCATGCCTGCTCAGACTTCTCCCCGCGGGGTCACCTCGGATTTGCCCACCTGTGCGAGCATCTCGGGCGAAACCTCCCTCTTGGCCGCCTTCTTGTACAGATACTGGATGCAGGGCGAATTGGGATCCTTCATTGCGTGTCCGTCGATCACAAAGGTAAAAGGGTTCCCCTCGTATTGGTCCCGGTTGCTGGAGGCGCAGTGGGTGCAATAGATCGGGTACTCCTTCCGGTTGAAATTGATGTTGGCCGGTTCCTTCATCAGGCACGGCATGCCTGTTCCGTAATGAAACCTCCCCTTGTGCATATCCCCCCGGTACATCCGTCCGCCGCTTCCACAGGGATCCAGTATGAAGGCAAACCGGTCCTCCTCTTCCTCGACCCGGAACGTTGCCTGAGGGTAGTGCCATGTCTGGACGAACATCCGGAAGAGGCCGAGATCATCCAGGGCATCGTACGCCGGATAAAACATGGCAAAGGCCGTGTCGTAGGTCTCTTTGAGGAAATCGTCCAGGTAGTCGGACCCCTTTTCACGGTAGACCTCTGATTGGGTGCAGACCGCATACTGGATCATCAAATCGTGGTAGGGCCGCCATTCCAGATGCTGATCCTTGATGAGCTCCCGGATGTTGAGATCCATGTCCAACAGTTTTTCGATGGCCTGCCGGCACCGTGATTTGACGAC
The DNA here is from genome assembly GCA_030609865.1 of bacterium. The sequence continues at coordinate 2,846 of JAUWSZ010000085.1, forward strand.
CTGATAGATCTCGAGGGGCTCATAGAGCCTCTGCCCCTTGCTCTTCTGCTTCAAGAACCGCATCGTGCAGCCGCCGAGAAGGCTGTCGCTGATCTCTGTTGTCCACACCGTTGCACTGCATGCATCGTTGAATGCCTTCTGCAGGGCCTTGCAGCCGCGACAGTAAATAGGGGTTCCGTCCGAGCACGGGCCGAAGACATCGGGAAGAGACTGGGGCCATCCTGCGAGCAGCAACTTCCCGCCCGAGCCGCAGGGAACCAGAGAAAAGGCGACCTCACCATCGGTTTCGCCAAGGGGAACGATATTCGCGCTGTGTTGGTATCCCCACATCTGGATGATCTGTGAAATAACTCCTTTTTCATCCCCTCCTGAGGAATTCCTCTACGTACGGCTCCATCAGGTAGGCGGCGGATTTCCCGAGCATCCCGTCCAGGACATCCTCTCCGAATTCCGAGCGGATCTTGCCCCACATCCTCGGGAGCCACTGTAGCCCCAGGCCACAGAGTCCCGCGTGTCCCTGGTCCATCTCGTTCAGAAGATAGTGCAGGTGCTGCACCTGTCCCGCTTCGAGGGCCTCGAGGGCCAGATCCGCCAGGGGCCGGCTCTCCTTAAGAAGCTCTTCGTCTGTGAAATATCTCATCGGTCGGACCTCCATCACCGCCTCCAGCATCAACCCGGCGTTCTTCTGCTGGAATGCCGTGTATTCGGCATCCGGGCCCACGCTCCCGTACTCGGGTGGCCTGGCCCACCAATCGCCCTGTCCCTTCATCAATAACGTTTTTCAAACAGCGGCTGTTTATGCGAAGCGGTCTGCAGCGATTCCGGTTCCGTCCATTCAATCTGTGGATTGACCCGCAGTTCCGATTTCATCACCGACTTGATTTCCGCGGCGAGTTCGTCCAGCTTGTCCTCCATGCCGGCACCGTATTCCAGCCTCAGCTTGAGCGTGGTCACCCGGGGTGAAGGATCCTCCTTAGGAGGCTGTTGAAAAAGTCCCATCTGCGGCGTTCGGCTTCATCCCTCGTCATTCAACGTACAGGAAGTACGCCTCATTCCTCGGGATTTTTCCTGCCTTGCATCTGGAACTTTTTGAACAGCCTCCGACAGCCACTTTTTCAACGGGCTGTTAGGGTCAAGCGGCACAAGATCTGGTGGGGCACTGAGGAAAGGGATCGGAAGGAGAGCAATCCGCTCTCCCTCGAGAAAGGGCAAACCGTCCTTGTCCTGAGCCTATCTTGTTTCTCTGACCAGAGGCCGAAACCAGGGTGGCCTTTCGGGCCTGTCAGGAGACCCGAGCAGCTCACGCCAGGCCTCGTCGGTCAGCCTGTCGTTCATGGGATGTTTGAACTCGTAGTAGGACAGCACCGGTCCTGCAGCGAGGAAAACAAGATCCTCAGGCCCGGGGCACGCCACGATAATCAGATCCACGGTTCCGACCCCTTCTTCGATGACCTTGCCTTCCATCCCATGGGTATGCACGTCCGCCACGAGTGTCGTCTTGCAGCCTTCTTCACTCACTCCCAGGATGACGTTTTCAAGATGCGCACCGAAGGCCATGATGAAATCATAGTCGGCTTCCGACAGGGCTTCATTCGTGAGTTCCTTGTTGGCTATCTCAATCAGTCGAAGGAGGATTCCCTCCAGGTCGAGGAGCCTCTGTTCCGCTTCCTGCGAGAGGACCTCAAATCCGGCCAGGCCTTCCCGGGTCAGTCTCGTCAGCGCCATCAGGCGTCCGTAGAATTCCGGCGCCGGCTCCACGTAGCCGGTCACTTGAGGAGGCAGACCGGTCTCCCCGGGAGTGTAGCTCTGTTTTGCGTAGAGGATGGTATCGTGCCGGAGTTCGGCCCATGAAGCCAAGGCGGCGTTGAGTTCCTTTTTTTCCCATGCCTCGGTCAACATGAAGGATGGGTAACCCTCGGCAAAACCCCCGATCAACGCCTTCAGCGAGTACAGCCAGCCCCAGTACAGGTTTTGGGTCCAGTCCGACAGGCTGAGCTGATCGAATTCATCCCTGAGTTCCCCGTATCTCAGATCGTAGTCCACATACTCTGTATCCCCCTCTGCGATCAGGACTTGCTCGGCCCTCTCAGAACCCAGGATGGACATGACATCCAGGCCCCTGGGGTAGCACCTGGCCCCCCTCACTCCCGTAGACCCGTATGTGAAGGGTATCGGGTCGCCGTTCCCTGTGTAGTCCAGGACTTCCGGGAAGACCAGATGCTGGAACATGTAGGAATCAGGCACAAACCGCTGCCCCATGAATCGCATGCCCTTGGTTCTGGCAAGGACCTCGTCCAGCGCCTCCGGCGTGACCGGCGGGGTGACCAAGGCGTTGCCGGTTCCACCGAAGATCTCGGGCGAACGGAGCAGCCCGAGTTCAGCCTTGAGAGCAAAGAACTTGTCTTCATCCTGGAGATCCGTGACCGCGAAACCGCTCCCAAACACCTCGTTGATTGCCCCAAGGTATTCATAGGGTGTCAGATCGTCCGCCAGCCCCACGTAGAAAGAGGTTACGGCATAGATCCGGTCCCATACCTCCCGCCCTGTTCGTTCCTCCACCTGAACCGTATTGAGCGAAAGGGCCAGAAGCACCGCCTGCAGGGTCTGTATCCTGGCATCGTAAACGCTGATCAGTGCATCGCCGTCGGCCCCCCAGTGCTCCGCGCCTTTCAGGAGGAAGGCAATTCGGCCGTACCACATCAGGGCCTTGAAGTACTGCTCCAGCGCCTCACTTCTCGTGTAGTGGCCTCTCGGCACGTACTGGGAATAGTCCTCGTCGTAGATGAATATGTCATTCGCCGCAAAGCCCTCATGCGCTTCGATCTTCCCCAGTTCACTTTCCACCGGACCACTGACAAGTCCCGGGATCTCCGATCCGGGATTGATCAGTTGAGCCGCGACAGCGAGGTAAGCCACGTTGCGCCTCGCAGCTTCCCTGAGATCCCCGTCGTAACCCCCATGCTGGACAAGCGCGTCGGCCAGCAGCACCCCTGTCAGATCCCGGATGTCGTGGAAGAACTGACGCTCCTCAACGTCCTTCAGCGTTTCATCGAACTGGACGTGATACAGGTGAAGGAGCGTGTCCGCGGTGACGAATATCGGCACATTCATCCCTCGCAGAAACTCGTAGGGCAGTACAACGTCATCATCGTTGTAGTTCTCCATCCACGGAGCCTCGAAGCTGTATTCGATGACGGCAAACCCATTCTGCTCGATCATGGGCCCGACGGTTTGCAAATCGAACAGCGCATTCATGTCTTCGTAGTTCTCCAGCGTGTCCAGATTCAGCGGGAGGGGGTAGCCCGAGGCCTGGGGCTCAACCGGGTTTTCATAGGCGACGAAGTAGGATGACAGGGAAGGCTTGTCGCCATAGGTGGGGAATGCATGTTGATCATTCCTGTTGGCGAGTTCGTCCTCCCCTCCGTTTGAACATCCCGTAGCCGCGAGCAACGGGCATAGGAGGCAGGCAATGAGAATCCTGCCCAGCACAATGAGGTGTTCTTTCTGTCCTGTGGGCCGCTTATTCATGGCATTCCTCCCTGTCAGGCTTCATGGCAATTGCCACTGGAGTATTCTCGAGATGGGAATAGAGCAGTTATTATCAATGCACGCATCCTCAAAGTACTCCAGAAATCTGAATATTGTAAAGAAATAGTATAAGTTTTCGTATACTAGCTGAATACAAATTTCCAGGCGGAGAGAAAACCGTGGAAACGGACGGAATGCGAGAGAAGGTTATGTTCGGGTGGTAGCTCTCCCAGAAGAGGTAGTCGCCGTAGCACAATCTGTCCGCCACGGGCAGCAGACTTTATAATAAGCTGCTGGATTCCATAATTTCCGCTTGACGTATTGCATCATCGCAAATAGTATCTTGAAGAAAAGGGAGGTTTTCCACCTCACGATAACGTAAGGGCGTTCAACCATGCCGGCGAACGAGAAGGGCCGTCCAAACGACCGGACGGACGCAGGGACTTCGGGTGAGTCCGAGATCGTCGGCTTGTACAGGGGCTTTTCGAAGGAGAAGTCGAAGGAAGGCAGGGCCATGCTCAGCCATGCGACCCTCTCGGTCTGGGCGGCAACACTCATCCTGTGCAGCGTCCTCGTATTCGGCCTCCATCAGATCAGGGGCAGGCTGCAGGGGGTCCAGGAAGCACTGGAACGGGCGGGGCAAGACAACGAGCTGCTGCTGGAGGGGCTGGACGAACTGCTGGCAAGAGTTGAGCGTCCGGACCACGTCGCTGAGACCACCCCCCCACCCTCGGAACCACCCGACAAAAAGGAGCAGGAAAAGGCGGAGAAGGACGAAACGCGCAATCTTGCCAGGAAATACAAGATCTACTACCGCGCAAAAGACGGAGAGGACCTGGCCCGAATCAGTGAGAAATTCAATGTCTCCGAGGATCAGCTTCGCCTCTGGAATGCCCTCAAGGCATCCGGTTCGCTCATCCCGGGACAGGTAATCGTCATCAACAAGAGCACGCAACCGGACAAGCCTGTCGAGGTGGCCCATGCGTCTCCTCCGCCTGATAACCGAAGGGTAGCGAAACGAGAGAAGCCTGCTGAGGCAGAGCCACCGCCCAAAAGGCTCCTTTCTGAACGTCCACCCCAGACCGAAACGAAACGAAACGAACCGGCCACCGGGGAAACGAGTGTCGACGAGCCGAGCCCCGCAGAGGGGACCGGCGACTCCCTGGCTGCAGGGGGGGAAGAGCCGACGCCCGACACGCCCGAGAATATGGCCGATGCGCCTCTGGACGA
>JAUWSZ010000590.1 GCA_030609865.1 bacterium
CAAGGTGCACGAGATCCCGCAGGCCGGCAGGGCAGCCAAGGGAAGGTCGATCGTCAACCTTCTCCAACTGAAAGAGCACGAAGCGGTGAACACCTTGCTGGTCGTCAGGGAGTTCTCTGAGGACCGGTACCTGGTCATGGCCACGAGGAAGGGGGTCATCAAGAAGAGCGTTCTTTCGGCCTACAGCCATCCGAGGACGGGTGGGATCATCGCGATCCGACTCGACGGCAAGGACGGACTGGTCGGGGTGGAGATCACGGACGGCGAAAAGGACATTGTGCTCGGGACGAGGATGGGAAAGCTGATCCGCTTCTCGGAAAAGGATGCGAGGCCTGTCGGGCGGGTGAGCAGGGGCGTTCAGGGCATTCGCCTGGTCGGGGATGACGAAGTGGTGGGAATGGAGGTGGTGACCCCGGACGCGACCCTGTTGACGGTCACCGAGAACGGATACGGGAAGAGAACGCGCACGGAGGAGTATCGAAAACAGTCCCGAGGAGGCCAGGGGATCATCACGATCAAGACGGATGAGAGGAACGGGCAAGTCGTCGGGATGAAGCAGGTCACAGACGCGGATCAGCTGATCATGGTCTCCAGCGACGGGAAGATCATCCGAATGAAGGCCTCGCAGATCCCGGTGATCGGCAGGAATACGAAGGGCGTCAGATTGATCGTTCTCGAGGAGAGTGGAAAGCTTGTCAGCTTCGCAAAACTCGCAGAAAAGGACGAAAGCGAAGAATAGCAAGAGGCTTTATTTCGCTGTGTCCATTCTCTTCGGGGTCGTCCTGGGCTGTTTGCCGGGGGCAGGATGCAGTGGCTCTGACAGCGATGCCGAATACAGGAAAGCCGAGCAGTTCTGGCAGAGGAACATGTACGGGCTGGCTGCCCAGAGCTATGAGCACTTCGCCTCCCGGCAACCCAAGCATCCAAAGGCAGCGCAAAGCCTGTACAAGGCAGGTTTCATCTATGCCTATTACCTCACGGACTATCCACGAGCGATTCAGCTGTTTCACCGCCTGATTTCGCTTCACCCGGATAGCGCTTTCTGTTTGCAGGCCCACCGAAGCCTCGCGGAAAACTATGCGACGCGGCTGAGGCAATACCCCCAGGCCATTGCCCAGTACCTTCGGGTCATCGACTTGGAGAGGCGGGCAGGGAAGGATGTTTCCCCCTACCTCTATGAGGTCGGGCGCTGCTATTTCCTGATGGGTGATTCGAATCAGGCGGTCGAGGTCTACGGGAGGATCTGCCGGGAGGCCCCGAAGGGGGAGTACGCCGACAGCGCAGCCTATCAGATCGGGTTCGTTCGCTTCCTGGAGGGAGCCTGGGAGACCGCGGAAAAGGACTTCCGATTCCTCCTGGAGCAGTATCCGCACAGCGAATGGACCTTTGACGGAATGCTCCACCGGGCACGTTGCCTGAAAAAACTCGACCGTCATGAGGAATCCAGGGGAGTACTCCGAGAGATCCGACAACGGTTTCCGGAAAGGGCAGACACAATCGAAACGAAAGCGGCGAGATGAAAAGGCGCGACCTATCCAAGGTCCTCGAGGACCTCGAGGATGCTAGATTCTTTTCTTCTTGCCTCACTGCCAAGGTCTGTCTGCCGCCCCGTGCCGGAGAATACACCGATTTTCCCGAGGCCCTTTCCGAGGAGCTGAAAACGGCCCTGAACGAGAGGGGAATCAGGAACCTCTATTCTCATCAGTCAGAGGCCTACCAAAGGGCCAAGGCCGGGGAAGACTTGATCGTCGTCACCCCCACGGCCTCCGGAAAGACCCTCTGTTACAACCTGCCCGTTCTCGACGCCATCGACGAGGACCGAACGAGCCGCGCCCTGTACCTGTTTCCCACGAAGGCCCTTGCCCAGGACCAGCTTGCCGAATTCGAGGGCCTGGCTCGTGGCTTGAAGGCAGCCGTGAAGGCCTTCACCTACGACGGCGACACCCCCGGTGACATTCGCAGGGCGATACGCAAGAAGGCCCATGTGGTCATCACGAACCCGGACATGCTGCACGCAGGGATCCTTCCTCACCACACGAAATGGAACGAATTCTTCAGGAACCTTTCGTTCATCGTGATCGACGAAACGCACACGTACCGCGGCGTGTTCGGGAGTCACATGGTCAACGTGATGCGCCGCCTCCACAGGGTTTGCCGGCACTACGGATCGAAGCCACAGTTCATCTGCTGCTCCGCCACAATCGCGAACCCGCAGGAGGTTGCGAACAGGCTGGTCGGAGGGGAGGTGCAACTCATCGACAGGAACGGCGCCCCCCGGGGCGAGAAGCGATTCTACTTCGTCAACCCGCCGGTGGTACAGAAGGACCTCGGGTTGCGGACGTCGGCCCTTTCGATGGCCCAAAGGATTGCGCGCGAGTTTCTCCGGAGCGAGATCTCCACGATCGTCTTCACCACCACAAGGCTCAACGTGGAGGTCCTGACAAAATACCTGAAGGACCTGTTCCGGAAGCCCGGTACGGGCGAGGAGCAGAGGATACGGGGATACCGGGGCGGGTACCTGCCCAACCTGAGGCGGGAGATCGAAAAGGGGCTCAGGGGGGGCAAGATCAAGGGCGTTGTGAGCACGAATGCCCTGGAGTTGGGTGTGGACATAGGGAGCCTGGAGGCCTGCATCCTCACCGGGTACCCCGGCTCGATCGCGAGCACCTGGCAGCAGGCGGGCAGGGCTGGGAGGAAAACGGGCCTGTCCTGCGCTGTTCTCGTATCCAGGAGCACGCCGCTGGACCAGTTCATCATTCGTCATCCGGACTACTTCTTCGGCAGATCGCCGGAAAATGCCCGCGTAAACCCGGAGAACCTCACGATTCTGCTGAGCCATATCCAGTGTGCAGCCTTTGAGCTGCCTTTCCGGAGGGGGGAAGCGTTCGGAGAGGCGGAACTCGAGGAGATCCTGGACTTTCTGGCCGAGAAACGTGTGCTCAGGAGGCTTGGAGACAGCTGGTACTGGGCCGAGGACAGCTACCCGGCCAACCGGATCAGCCTGCGCAGCGTGGCGTCAGAGAACTTCGTCGTCCTGGACCGGTCCATCGGGAATGAGGTCGTGGCAGAGGTGGATTTTGAAAGTGCGCCCCTCACCATCTACC
>JAUWSZ010000193.1 GCA_030609865.1 bacterium
AACAACATGGAAGTGGAGAGGCCTATTCACTTGGACGTTGTGGCCGAGGATTTCCCCGAGCTGAAGATGATTGCCGGACACGGAGGCTGGCCCTGGGTGGCAGAGCTGATGGCCGTGGCCTGGCGCAACCCGAACATATACATAGACATCGCCTCTTACGTGCCCAAGTATCTCAGCATGCCGGGAAGCGGCTGGGAGCCGTTGATGAACCTCGGGAACTCCATTCTCCAGGATCGGGTGCTCTTCGGGTCCACTTGGCTCTTCATGGGGCAGACCATCAAGCAGCTGGCCGACGGGGTAAGGGAACTGCCGATCAAAGAAGAAGTGAAGGACAAGTGGCTCTACCACAACGCCGCCCGACTGTTCGGCATAGAGTAAGTTCCGAGGCCCCAAGGCAGCATACGGACCTCTAGAAGCTGAGGGCCGTTGGGGCACTTTGGTCCAGCACTTCCTGCAGCTCGACCACGTTCCCGTCCGGGTCGCGACCGTAGGTTGCCTTGGCGATGCCCAGGTCCTGGGGCGGGCAGTGGAACGTCATCCCCGCCGCCTTGAGCCTCTCGTATTCGGCATCTATGTCGACCACGTCCAGACAGATGTGGGTAATACCGTGATCGCAGACAGGCCGCCCGGGATCGCCTTCTTTCGGGACTGGGGAGGAATACTCGAAAATCTCGATCATCATGTTGCCCGCCTTCAGCATGGCGGTTCGTGCCGCCGAGTCCTTCAGGCCGGTAATGCTATCGGCAAACTCCGTTCCTTTGGGCCATTCGAACTCCATGGCCACCTCGAATCCGAGCAGATCCCTGTAGAATTTCAATGCCCGATCGAGATCCCCGGTGGAGATCGCCGTGTGGTGAATGCCTCTGATCATCGTATTCTCCCTTTCTTGACGGATGGCCACCTGATCCCAAGCTTAGCACATCCGGGCTTGCGATACATTAATCAACAAAAAGATTGCCTCGTAAAACGTAGTAGAAAAAATCATTCTCGGGCTAATGTTTTTCTCGAATAAAATCGTATAGATAGTACATGAACAAGAGGCAGGAAATTATCGAGAGCATTGCCGCCGTCCCCCCCCTTCCGACCGCCTCGGCAGAGGTGATTCGGATGATTCAGGATCCGAAAGTACCGAGCGGTAGGATCGCACAGGCCATCGAGTATGATCCCGCGCTGACCACGAATGTGCTTCGCCTGGCGAATTCTTCCTTCTTCGGGTTCCACCGGTCGGTGAGCACGGTCAAGGATGCGCTCTTCCGGTTGGGCACCAACCAGGTCTTCCAGTTGGTTGTAGCGGCCACCGTGGGCAAAATGGCGCAGAAACCGGTGAACGGTTACGATCTTTCAAGCGGAGACCTGTGGGACCACCTCGTTGGAACCGCCATTGCCTCCATCAAACTCGCACAGACCTTGAAGCTCGAAATCCCTTCCTACACATTCACGGCCGCCCTGACGCACGATGTCGGTAAGGTCGTGCTCGGGACGTTCGTGGAGGTGGATGCGGAGTCGATCCGCGAACTTGCTTACGAAGAAAAGACGTCCTTCGAGCAGGCGGAACAGAAGGTGCTCGGAATCGATCACGCCGAGGTGGGTGCCCTTCTTCTCGAACAGTGGAACCTGCCGGAATCTCTCGTGGATGTCGTCCGTTGGCACCATCAGCCTGAGCATTACCGCGGGAAGGACCCTCGGGCTGCAAACGTGGTTCACGTAGCCAACATGTTGTGTCTGATGGCAGGGGTGGGGGCAGGGCTCGACGCCCTGAGCTACAGGCCTTCCAGCCACGCCATGGAACAACTCGGCCTGGATATCATGCTACTTGACGACATTGTCTATGACGTCTTGAACGAATTGATGGAGACCCGCAAGCTCTTCAAGCTGGCATAGGCACGCCCTTACCCTCCCCTCCCATTTGACTCCCGATTCTTTATTTTCATACACTGCCCTGAAACCTCACCTCCAAGGAGATGTGAAAGACATGGCGAACGGCGAATTCTATTCGGCTTCCGACACGCAAGAGGCGTGTTCGCTGCTCTCCAGGTATGGAGAAAAGGCGTGCGTTCTCGCCGGCGGGACCGACCTGATGGTTGCCGTCAACCAGAAACGGATGCCCCTGGAAACCGTGGTCTTCATCGGCAGAACCGGGTTGGGCTACATAGAGTGCGAACAGGACGCGCTAAGGATCGGCGCAACGACAACACACACGGAGATTGCCCGGTCCCCGATCGTACGGGAAAAGGCCCCGCTTCTTGCCGAGGCGGTGAGGAGCATCGGGTCGCCTGCCATCCGGAACATGGGCACCATCGGCGGAAACGTGGCCAATGCGTCGCCCGGGGCAGACGGGTCCGTCTCCCTCCTCGCACTGGGGGCCAAGGTGAAACTGGTCTCTGTCAGGGGCGAAAGGATCGTCGATCTGGACACCTTCTTCGTCGACATAGGCAAGACAGTACTCGAGCCGGACGAACTCCTGACGGAAGTGATCGTTCCGGTGCGGGGTGAAGCAACCAGATGGACCTGGCACAAGCTAGGGCAACGAAAGGCGAGCGTCTGCGCTGTGATCTAGCTGGCCATGGCCCTCGAGTTGGAAGGCGGCGAATGCAGTCGGGTCCGGATCGCTCTGGGTACGGTGGCGCCGACGCCCTTCCTGGCCCGCAAGGCCGGAGAACGACTGGAAGGGAAGCCATTGACACCCACCCTGATAGACGAGGCGGCCAAAGCGGCTTCCGAGGCCCTGCCCGAAAGGGATGGCTTGCGAGCCTCCGCCTGGTACAGACGCCGTATCTGTGAAGTCCTCATCAAACGATTCTTCTCTGAAATTGCAGAGTGATACACCGGCGGACATTGCGAGGAGCGAAGCGACGCGGCAATCCCCCAGCTGAATGAGATCCCTTCTTGGACAGAGACGACACATGCCAACGCTCGACTTCAAGGTAAACGGCAGCGAACACAGGGTCGAGGTCGAAATCGACAGCACCCTTCTGGAAGTCCTGCGGGACAAGCTCCGGATCACCGGCCCGAAGGCGGGATGCAACACCGGGGACTGCGGTGTCTGTTCCGTGCTGCTCGACGGCATCCTCGTGCGGGCCTGCATCACGAATGCGCTCAGCGTTCAAGGCAGGGAGGTGATCACCGTGGAAGGGCTCGCCAGGCCCGGGGAACTCCATCCCCTGCAGAAGGCATTCCACGAACACTACGGGGCACAATGTGGATTCTGCACGTCCGGAATGCTCCTGGCTGCCAAGGCCTTGCTCGACCGGAATCCAACGCCCACCGCAGAAGAAGTGAAAGAGGCCATATCCGGCAACCTGTGCCGGTGCACCGGTTACGTGAAGATCGTCGATTCGATCCTCGCCGCGTCCCGCGAGATGGTACAAAAGGAGGCGGGCTGATGGAACGCAAGGTGGTTGGACAGAGGAAGAAGCGATACGACGGCCTGGCCCACGTCACCGGGGAAACCCGTTTTGTGGATGACGTTTTCATCCCCGGCACCCTAACGGTCAAGGTGCTGCGGAGCCCGGTGGTCAAGGGAACGATTCGGCGCCTGGACACCTCTGCCGCCGCATCCCTGCCCGGCGTGGAGGGCATCATCACTTACGAAGACGTACCCAACAATGCCTTCGGCCTGGTCCCCGACCAGCCGGTTCTTGCAGAGACGATCCGATACAGGGGCCAGCCGATCGCCGCCGTGGCCGCACACGACGAAAGGGCCGCCCTGAAAGCGATCGATCAGATCAAGGTAGAGGTGGACGAGCAAGAACCCGTGTTCGACCCTCTGGAGGCGATGAAGCCGGAGGCCCCCAAGGTGCGTCCTGAGGGCAACTGTTACATGTACGGGGAACATCCGTGCCGCAAGGTGGTCTTCGGAGACGTGGAGGCCGGTTTCAAGGAGGCGGATCACATCATCGAAGGGGAATTCCGCACCAATCCGGTCGAACACGCGCCGATGGAGACGCAGGTCAGCCTGGCCGTACCCGAGGGCAAGGGAAGGCTCATCATCTACACGGTCTCCCAATCTCTCCTGTTTCACCATGGCCTGCTCGCCGGCATCCTGAAAATGGACAAGGACGACCTGAGGATCGCGGGGCTGGCCGAGAAGGCCTTGCACGACTGGAAGGACGATATTCACATCACCTTCCGGAGCGGGACGGTTGGGGGAAGCTTTGGCGCGAAGAACGACATTCACGCCGACCACGTCACGGCGCTTCTGGCTTTGAAGACCGGGCAACCCGTTAAGTGGCGCTGGACCCGGGAAGAGGAAACGCTCTACTCGACCCACCGTGGGGGGTGGTACATCCGCATCAGGGACGGCGTGAAGCAGGACGGACGCATCGTCGCACGCCGGGTCACGAGTATCCGTGACGCAGGCGCCTACAGCGCCCTGAACACGTACGTTGTGGACAAGCACTGTTTCATGGTCAGCGGGCCCTACTCCATCCCAAACGTCTATGTGGAGGGGTATTGCGTCTACACGAACAAGACCCCCTCCAGCTCCATGCGCGGGTTCGGCGTGTTCCCTGCAACCTTTGCCTGTGAGATGCAGATGAACAAGATCGCCGCCCAGTTGAAGATAGACCCCTGGGAATTGCGCTTGATCAACGCTTATCGCGAAGGGGCTCAGACGCCGACGCGGAGGGTCCTCGACAGCGTGTACCTGATCGAGACCCTGAAGGCCTGTGCCGAGACGGCGGGCGTGAAGTTGCCCGACAGGCTCGCGTCCATGACCTCCGAAAAACGGGAGGGTGAAGCATGAAAAAGAGAGGCGTGGGCATTGCCGCAGCCCAATACCCGACGGGTCTGGCCGGCGGAGGGGATGTGAGCCAGGCGTACGTAAAGGTCAATCCGGACGGCACCACGGACCTCTTCTTCGGTTCCGTGGACATCGGGCAGGGATGCAAGACCGTGCTCGCCCAGATGGCCGCCGAGGAACTGGGCATCCCTTACGAGCAGGTGCGCGTGCACAACCAGGGAACCGACACGAGCCCCATCTGTTTCGGCACCTTTGCGAGCCGGGTGACCTATGCGGCAGGCAACGCCGTCGTGGAGGCGGCCCGGGAGGCAAGGTCGATTCTATTCGAAGCGGCCGCCCCCGGATTGCAGGCGACGCCGGAGACGCTGGAGGCGTCGGACGGGAAGATATTCGTCCGGGATGATCCCAGCCGTTCCATCGGGTTCAGGGACGTGGCAAACATGGCCAACATCTTCATGAAGAAGATGATCGTGGGCCGAGGGCTCTTCGCCCGGGACCATTCGCCAACCGATCCCGAGACCGGGGCCTGCGACCCCTTCTGCACCATGGCCTGGGCAGCTCAGTACGTAGAGGTCGAAGTGGACACGGACACAGGCGAGGTCGAGGTGCTGCGAATGGTCAGCGCCTTTGACGTGGGCGGGGCCATCAACCCGACGCTCGTGGAGGGACAGATCGAGGGAGGCGCAGTGATGGGGATGGGGGCTGCCCTGATGGAGGATCTGTATCCTCACTACCCGACCCCGGACGGACAACCCACCAACTTGAACACCTACGTGATCCCGACGGCTATGGATATCCCGAAGAAGATGGAATCGGTCATCGTCGAGTGCCCCTCGACCGCCGGCCCTTACGGCGCAAAGGGAATTGGGGAGATGACCGCCAACGTGCCGGCCCCTGCCATCGTCAGCGCGATCCACGATGCCGTTGGAGTATGGATCGACGAAATCCCGGTCACCCCGGAGCGCCTGCTCCGGGCATTGGAGAAGGCCGATTCGTAATCAGCCGGGCAGTCTCTTTTTCATCCCTTCCAATATCACATAGACCGCTGTGCCTGAATTATGCCCACGATGCAATGGGATGACCGCAGGCAAAGCAAAAGGGCTTCGCTCGACCTCAGGGAGTCCGCCTTGTTGATTTCT
>JAUWSZ010000438.1 GCA_030609865.1 bacterium
CACGGGGTTCGTTAGGGTCTTTCATTGGAACATCCACGTCTTTTACGTAGATGTTGGGAGAAGGTCATGTTGGCAGGGCTGGAGGCGGGGACTGACCCCTGACCCCCGACCCCTGAACCCTTGCGGCGCAAGCCGCATTAGAAAGGGGTGTGTATATGGATAGGAATCTCAAGATAGGGGGTATTGTTGTCGGTGCTCTGCTGTTTGCCTTCGTGGCCGGATCGCTCGCACTGCATTTCGGCCAAAAGGGCACAACCGGATCCACATGGATCTGGATGTGGAGTTTCCCTCGGACAAGGGCCACGTTCCCGGTGAAATCCTTGGCATCGTTCTGGCAAGGATCATGGAGCACGAGCTGGACAGTACGTTTGGTTGGAGGCCGAACGACTTCTTCCCGTGGGGCCCTACACTCTGGGCGGACAACAATTCCAACCGCCAGATGGGCATCATCCACGGCATCAGGGAGACGATGCTGGTTTTCAGAGACAACCTGACCAAGGTGTCCTCCAACGTGTATGACCACAACCTCCTGGAAGCGGATACCATGTTTCGCAACGATGCGAAGAAGCTCTTCTTCCCATCCGCGGAGAGTCGCTTCTCCAAGGGCGTTATGTACCTGGAGCATTACGTCGAAGGCCTGCACACCGACCCGCCCACTTCCCGTCCGTTGAACAAGAGGGTGATCGAGTTGATCAAGCTCTTCGAGGCCTGGACCGCCCTGCTCGGGGACGGTCACGCGAACCTATACCGGGAGAAGGAGCGGGACGGGGGGCCGGTTCGTGCATGGAAGACGGACGACTACTTCTACGCGGCACAGGGCTATGCCCACGTGATGTACTACATGATGCAGGCGGTCCGGCACGAGTACGGTGAGGATTTGAAGGGGAGCGTGGAGTTCCTCTTCGATGAGGTCCTCGACGCCCTGGAAAAAGCCCATGCCCTGAAGCCGTTGATCGTCATCGACGGATCGCCCGCCGGGCTTTTCGCGAATCATCGGCGGATCCTCGACTCGTACATCTCCGAGGCGAGGGACAAGATGTTCTCTATCCAGGAGGAGTTGGAAAAATAGGAGCAAGCTCTGCACGACGCGTAACGATCCCTGATGGTCGGGTTCGACGTTGGCGGGTACCTGGAGTTGCAGCGATTGAGAATTCTTACGGCAACGGGATCGGATCATGGGAAAAGGAGCGAAGAAGAAGGCCGAGTCATGCCCTGAATCGTGTCAGGCAATGTGCTGCCGATACGTAGCAACGAAGATCGATGCCCCGAGAACCAAGATCGATTGGGACGAAATCTACTGGTTCCTCTGCCACGAGAATGTGGAGGTCTTCATTGAGGCGAGGAAGTGGTATGTCCTGTTCGACACTCCCTGCACGAACCTCGACGCAAGGTCTCGGTGCGTGGCCTATCCGCGAAGGCCCTACGTGTGCAGGGAGCACGAGGAGGTGAATTGTGAATACTGGGGCGAGGAAGAGGGAAAAGTGACCATGCGTACCCCGGAGGACCTGAAGAAGTACATGAAGCGCAGGGGGCTGCGCCTCCGGATGGCATGGGATGATCCTGATGAGGAGGTCGAGAAAAAGGCTTCCTCCCGTTCCACGTCTCAGGCAACCCGAAAGCCACGAACCAGGCGATCGAAAGGGTAGGGACGGACATGGCAGGAAAAGAGGATGCGAAGATTCTGTTTTCCGAGGTGATCGATGCCAATCGTGAACTCAACATCCTCCACAGTCTGAAGCGTTACAGGCCCCCCTTCCAGATCCTCCGGAATTACCACCTGGTGGACAACGGGATGGAGCCGGAGGCCACGGTCGTGCTGCGCGCAGGGGGGAAGGAAATCCACGAGGCGGACACCGGTGTGGGTCCCGTTGACGCCCTGGCCAACGCCTTGAAGAAGGCCTTGAAGCCGGCCTTCCCGTTTATCGCAGGCGTACGGCTCGTCGACTACTCTGCCAGAATCCACGAATCCAGGAGCGGGACAAAGGCCACGGTGGCGGTGACCCTCTTGCTCAGCGACGGCGATCAGATCTGGAGAGTTTCGGAACTCAGCCAGAATATCAACCAGGCGAGCTTCCAGGCCCTGGTGGATGGCTATGAGTTTGCCATCGTGGAGAGGAAGGCGCGGAAAAAGCGTTAACCCTTCTTTCGTCGAAAATACCTCTTGAAGAGATCGTAGGCCATGACGTTGGCCCGATGGCCCAACAAGCGCCCGTGGACCATCATGACGCTCAGGGCAAGCTCGTGGCTCCCCGACTTGGTCCTTCCGTAACCGAGAAACCAATCATACTTGAGCGTGTCCGTCTTGTTGTTGATGTTCCCCGTTTTTCCCCCGAAGACAACGGACCGCAGGCGGCTGTCCCGTCTTCGTGCCCGAAAGCTCTTGTGGCAGGTTCCTAACTGAATGGTCGCCTCCATCAGATTCTGCAGGTCTCTCGCCGTTCCGGGAGAAAGGGCGCGGACCGGGATCCCTTCCCGGTGGCGGTAAAGTTCCTCGCCGTCCGCGGCCTGGGCGCTTTCGACGAGCCAGGGAACCGGGGCCGCGCCGTCGGAGACGATGAGCGCGCCTATCCAGGCTGCGTGGAGGGCAGTGATTACGGTCTGGCGGTTGAAGCCGCTGGCGATCTCCGCGATGCCGATGGAATCCTCGGGCACGTGCAGACGACTCGTTTCGAACGGGACCTCACTCGGCAGGGCCTGACCGAAGAAGAAGGCGGCCCCGTATTCCCGCAGGGCTTCGGGTCCGAGAGAATGGATCCCGATCTTGCCGAACACCGGATTCACCGACATGGCAAACGCCTTCCGGAGGGTCACCCGGTTTGACCATGGGTAGGTCTTCTGCCCGAGATCCCTGCGGTACAGGGTGTGGTTGCGTCCGGTGTAGTCCAGGACCGACTCCGGCTCGAGGATCCCCAACTCGAGAACCGCCGCTGCCGTGACGACCTTAAAAAGGGAAGCCGCCGGATAGGCCTTCCAGAAGAATGCCTCCGGCTTCTCGGGATCCTCGTTGTAGGAGGCCAGGGCCAGGATCCGTCCTGAACGGGGATCCAGGGCTGCGACGACCCCACCCAGGGCCATGCTGCGTCGAAGCCTTCTCTCCACCCAACGCTGGTATTCTCTGTCGAACGACGTGTGCAGTGTGTAGGACGGGCCCTTCCCATCCGAAAGATCGAGACAGTCGGCCCCGTCGAGTTCTTCCAGTCCCTTGGCCAGGAGCCCGGGGCCAGGCCGCCACTCCTTCTTGGCCTTTGACCCGGTGTTGCTGGAGAGAGAGAGGGTGGGTGGGTGGCCGATCTGATTCCGGGAGTGCAGGAAGGCATAGATCAGCAGGAGTCCGGCGAGGAAGGCCCCAAAGAAGACGGCAAAGCTTCTCTTCCTTTTCTGCTTCGGCCTCTGATTCAGGAGGAGGAGGGACGGGACCGTGTAGGAACTTTCCCTGAGGAGCTTCCCCCGCTTGAGATTCTTACCCCTGCTGCGCATGCTCCCTCGATTCCTTATCGATGGCGATCCACCCCGACCCTGTCACAATAAGGCGCCAGCCTGCACCGGGAACAGAAGGGCGAGATGGGCTTGCAGATGTTCTGGCCGTAAGCCACCAGATAGTCATTGATGGGGATCCAGTACTGGGGGGGCAACTTCTTCCTGAGTTCGAATTCGGTCTCCTCCGGATTCTTGGTTCGAACGTACCCCAGCCGATTCGAGATTCGATGTACGTGTGTGTCCACGCAGATGCCGGGCTTTCCATATCCGAGGGTAACGACAAGATTGGCCGTCTTCCTCCCGACGCCCTTCATTTCCAACAGCGTGTCCAGGTCGTCCGGGACCCTACCCCCGTGGTTCTTCACGATCGTCCGGCAGGCCTCCTTGAGAACGGTCGCCTTTGTCTTGTAGA
>JAUWSZ010000293.1 GCA_030609865.1 bacterium
CAATGCCTTATTTCATCCGCATCAGTTCGGCCAGCATCTCGGCGCGGGGAATGACCGGGATGTTCTCTGCCCGCGCGCGCGCTACCTCCGGGTTGTCCGGGGGCACGGCAGAGGAGACGACCACCACATCGGCCCCCTGAACGTGCTCCGCCCGATGCCCCATGTGGACCGTCCCTCCCAGTTTTGCCAGCCTGTCTGTCGTGGCCGTTCCCCGGAGGTCCGATCCGCTCACCACATAGTTCAGGTTCAACAACAGTTCGGCGATGCCGCTCATGCCGATGCCACCGATGCCGACGAAGTGAACCTTCTGGTTCTTCTTGTACATGTTTCCCTTTTTATGCTTTATGTCCGCGGCCTCGACCGCATCACTCCCTGCCGGGCAATGCTGATCAAGAGCCCCACCGCAATCAGCGTGGCGACCAAGGAGCTGCCGCCGTAACTCAAGAAAGGCAGGGCCATCCCCTTCGTCGGCAACAACCCCAGGGCGATACCGATATTGATCGTCATCTGCATGCCCAGGAGAAAGGTCAGGCCACATGCCAGAAACACACCGAACGCATCCGGGGCGCGCAGGGCGATCCGAATGCCGATCACGACGAACAGAACCACGAGCAACAGAAAAACGTAACACCCCACCATCCCCAGTTCCTCCCCCATCACGGAGAAGATGAAGTCCGTGTGCGCATCGGGCAGGTAGAAGAGCTTCTGCGTACCGTTCCCCAGGCCCACACCAAACAGCCCTCCCTTCCCGAGGGAAATGAGGGATTGGGTCAGCTGGTAGCCAGCGCCATACGGGTCTGCCCATGGATCCGAGAAGGAGCAGAGCCTCTGCCAGCGGTGGTTGTCCAGGCAGAGAAGCCCCCCGGCCGGGACGATGGCCAACAACGTCAGGGCCATGTGCTTCGCTCTCGCACCTGCCAGGAAGAGGAGAAGAAGCACTGCCAGCACGAGAATGACGGGCGTGCCGAGATCCTTCTGCGCGAGCACGAGGCCGACGACGGGGGCCGTGATCAGCCAGATCCGCAGGTAGCCCGAAAAGGACTCCCGAATCGCCTTCTGAACGACCTTCCTTGAAAGGAGGCTTGCCAGGCAGAAGACCACCGTGACCTTCACGAGCTCGGAGGGCTGGAAGTTCACGGGTCCGAGATCGATCCATCGCCGGGCCCCACGCACCTCCTTCCCGAGGTGAGGGACGAATACGAGCGTGAGCAGCAGGCCGCTCACGATGAGGATCTGCAACGCGTACGGCTGAAACCGGCGGTAGTCGCTCAGGCCGAGCATCGCCATCAAGGCCAGACCGAAACAGGCAAACAGGAACTGCCGGCAGAAGAAATGGTACTGGCTCCCGAATTGCTGTATCGAGAAGACCGAGCTCGTGGAATAGATCAGAAGCAGGCCCAGGCAAACGAAGAAGACGCTCAACACGCTCATCGTCACTTCGTTCGTATGGCTGCGGTATTTCTTCAAGGCCTCACCTCGTCGGCTCGTTCTCTTGCATGATCCCATGCACGAGGGCCTTGAACCTCTGGCCCCGCTCCTCATAGTCCCGGAACATGTCGAAGCTCGAGCAGGCTGGCGCAAGCAGGATGACCTCCCCGGGCCGTGCGGCTCGCCACGCGTGCATCAAGGCCCCCTCCAGGCCACCGGCCGTTTCGATCTCGGTCGCTCCACCGAGCTCTCGCGCCATTCTTCCGGCCGCCGCCCCGTACAGAAACAGCCTTCGCACATGCCGCCCGATAGGCTGCTGCAAGGGCGCGAAGGATCCTCCCTTGTCCTTTCCTCCGGCCAGCAACAGGACCGGGTCCTCGAAGCACTCCAGTGCCCGCACGACCGAATCTACGGTCGTCGCCTTGGAGTCGTTGAAGAACCGAATTCCGTTGGCTTCTCCCACGTACTCGACCCTGTGCTCCAATCCCGCGAAGGTATCCATCGCCCTTTGAATCCCCCGGGGATCCGCCCCGCAGAGTCGCGCAGCCGCGAGGGCGGACATCATGTTCTCCAGGTTGTGCTTTCCCGGCACGCGCACCCGACCCGTCTCGTAACGCTCTTCCGTCCGGCTGTCCGGCTGCCTGTAAACGATCGATCCTTCGTTCAGGCACACGTCGGGCTCCTCATCCGCGGAAGTGCCGAACCGCAGCACACGCCCCGGGATCACGCCCTCGTGCCTCTCCAGCCAGGGGTCCCTCGCCGGGACGACGGCGAAATCCCGGGAGGTCTGCTTGTGGAAGATGCGGGCCTTTGCCTCGGCATACGCCTCCATGTTCGGGTATCGATCCAGGTGATCCCCGCTGAGGTTCGTCCAGAGGGCGATCCAGGGACGGAAGTCTACGATCGTCTCCAACTGGAAACTCGAAAGCTCAGCCACGATGACCTCCGGCTCCCTGCCGTCCTTCCGGCCTGTGGGGCTCAGCAGGAATTCGGTCAGTGGCCTCCCGATGTTGCCGCCGACCCAATGGGAAATTCCTCCCTCCTCGAGCATGGAAGCGATCAGGTGCACCGTTGTGGTCTTCCCGTTCGTCCCGGTGACGCCGATAACCGGACGCGCTATGTGCCGGAACGCCAACTCGACTTCCCCGATGATCTCCACCCCCGCGGCTTGCGCTTCCTGAAGGGGCGGAATCGTCAGCCGGACGCCCGGGCTCACGACAATCAAGTCGGCCTCCAGGAAATCCTCCCCCTCGTGGCCCCCCAACCGGAGACGACTCCCTGCCTCCTCGAGAAGGCCGACCACATCCCCGAGTTCCTCCGGCGTCCGGAGGTCCGTACAGATCAACCGGGCCCTTCGGAGCGCAAGAAACCGAGCCGCTGCCACACCCGTGCGGCCCAGGCCGACGACCAACACTTTGCGTCCTTCCAGCTCCAATCATTCCCCCCCTCAGAAAAAGCCCCTCCCCCATGTTCCACCCATCCCCCCAGGTGAAAGGTCAAAGGTCAAAGGTGAAAGGGATGGATCAAGTATTGATGAAGCAATCAACACGCTTGCATCACCCCGTTCGTCCGTGAAAGATGCATTCTTCAAGTCTTCAACCACCCCTTTGCCCTTTCACCTTTACCCTTTGACCTTTCACCTTTCACCTTCAGTTCAAGCCTCTTCCGGCAAAGGTTTGCTTTGACGATGAAGCTCCTCGACGACCCTCTCGAGGGCCATTCCGCGCGACCCTTTGATCAACACCCACTCCCCCCCCTGCATCTTCGCGAGGATCTCCTGGGCAACGGTCTTCACATCCTCAAACAGGACGATCCTCTCTGCCGGAACCCCTTGCTCTCCAGCGCCTTGCATGACCCATTTCGCATAGTTGCCCGTGATGCACATGAGGGAGGGGCGGATCCGCCCCGCCTTTCTCCCGAGCTCCCGGTGCGCCTCTTCACTGAAGGCGCCGAGTTCGAGCATATCCCCCAGCACGAGGATGCGGTCCGCATCGCCGCTGACCTCGCAGAGCGTCTCCAACGCGGATTCCATCGATGCCGGGTTGGCGTTGTAGCTGTCATCCACGATCGTGAAATCCTCGTACATCCGGACGGAGAACCGACCCTGCATCGTTTGAAACCGGGCCAACCCCTCCCCAATGGCCTCCAGCGGGGCTCCAAGGGCCGAGGAAAGCGCCACCGCAGCCAGGGCATTGGTCAGGTTGTGTCGGCCGGGAAGGTGGATTTCGGTGGCAACCTCGTTCCCCAGAACCTCGATTCTCACCTTCTGCGTAGCCCCACGCTCTTCAGCGTCAAGGAGTCGGATCCCTGCATCCCCTCCGAATCCAAAGCTCGTCTTGGGGCCCTCCCATCGCTCGGCCAGGGCACGGACGCGCGGGTCGTCCCGGTTGAAAACGAAGACCGACTCTTTCGGCATCGCCTCCAGCATCTCGCCCTTGGCCTCGGCCACGGCCTCGACAGAGGCAAACCGCTCCAGGTGGGCGGGCCCCACGTTAAGAAGAGCGCCCACTTGCGGTTGTGCAATCCAGGTAAGCGCTCGAATCTCGCCCGGTTCGCTCATCCCCATCTCGAGGACCACCCGTTCGTGCTCCGGCTTGAGCATCAGAAGTGTCAAGGGCAGGCCGATGCGGTTGTTGTAGTTCCCCGGGCTCCACAGACAGGAAAAACAGAGCCTGAGGATTGCCATGGTCATCTCTTTCGTGGTTGTCTTCCCGTTGCTCCCGGTCAAGACACCCACGGGGGCGGAGAATTTCCGCCTCCAGCCGGCGGCAAGATCCCCCAGGGCCTTCAGGCAGTCGGGCACGGTCACGACGGCTGCCTCGTACCTGCGCAGGACCTCGTCGGAGGGTGCCTCCTCCACCAGGGCTCCCTGGGCTCCACGCTCGAGGGCATTCTCGACGAATCGATGCCCGTCGAACCTCTCTCCTCGCAAGGCTACGAACAGGTCTCCGGCGTCAACGGTCCGGGAATCGGTGGACACGCGCGGGAACACACGCTCCCCCATGCCGGTGATGTCCCGGCCTCCTGTAAAGGCCATGACTTCGTGCAAGGCGATTCCTTCGTAAGGATCAGCCAACGGCCGACTCCCTGTTTCCAGTCCCTCGGAGAGCACGAACGACCTCCTCAGCATCCCGGAAGGGGACTCTCTCACCACCCAGAATCTGGATTTCCTCATGGCCCTTGCCGGCAATCACCACGGTATCCCCTTCTTGCGCCATGCGAACCGCCAGTCGAATCGCCTGTCGTCGATCCGCCACGCGGCTGAACGCCTTGGACCCGGGCCGCGTTTCCGCAATCTCCGTCGGCTCGCAAGCAGGAATTCCCTCCTCACGGACCCCCTCCAGGATCTCCTCGATGATGTCTTCCGGGGGCTCTGACCTCGGGTTGTCCGAGGTGACCAGGACCAGATCACTCCACTGGGCCGCAGCCCGGCCCATGAGGGGGCGCTTCCCCCGGTCACGGTCCCCCCCGCAGCCGAAAACCGTG
>JAUWSZ010000441.1 GCA_030609865.1 bacterium
CCACGGAGCATCACTTCGAGAACTGCATGCTCTGCCCGATGGAGAACTGCCCCGGCAGAAGGGCCCCTTATGACGAGGAATTGTACGTTCGAAAATACCAGAAAGCGTCGAGGGGCTGACTCGAGTCCAAAATTGTAACCAGAAACCAGTCGCCTGTCTTGACGAGCGGACCGTGCCCCCACAGAAAGCTCAATAATCCCGATGGGTTGATGGTATTCAGGCCCCCTTTCCATGCCCCGGCACGCTTCTTGCCATACGACAGGTCACGCAAGAATCTCTGACCGGATTTCCCTGGGAAAGGAAAAAAAGCGAATGAACACATCAGCCAGCCTGATCGGACGAATCATGTCGAAGACCGGCTTGCGGAGGACTGCCGAGAAGAAGGAACGACGGAAATCCAAGCGTCATCGGATCGATCGCCCGGTCCAATTCCGCATGCATCTTCCCTCCCGGCCGGAGGACCTCAGCCCCGAACTCCCGGCACAGCTGTACGACATCTCGGAACATGGCCTGGGCCTGCTTACCGACTCCATCGAGTGGGAAGGCCTGCACATGATCGATCCGAACATGCAAACCTCGGAGAAGTGCATCCTGGAGGTCGAGATCCCCTACGACGATGAACCTCTGAGGCTGCGGGGAAAGGCCGTCTGGTACATCCGGCATCCTGAAGGAATCCCCTTTGTCTTTCGAGTCGGTATCGAGTTCGATGACGTCACTCCGGAACTGAGGAAAAACATCAATAATCTGATCAATCTTCACGTTACAGCGGCCGAGATCCCCTAACAAGAATGAGACCCAGAGGCCCGGAGCGCCGCGGATGGGCGAGGCGCTTCCGGTCCTGTTGAGAGCACAATCGAGGCTTGTCCACGGACAGTTGCCTTGCGCCGACCACCTTCGCTCGACTCGCCCCATGGATGCCACCCTGCCCACACGAAGCAGGGTCTTCTCGAAGCAGCCCCTGTCCGAGACTAAACCGGAACTTTCAGCGTCTAAAACGGAAAAGCGCTCGACCTTCGTGGTTTCCTCACTTGGAGATGCTCGATGCACCCTTTCATGCTATTCTCCTCGTCCACCACGCAGAAAGATAAGAAAAGATGAAGAAACGAGAAGTCGATGTGGCGATCATAGGGGCCGGAACCGCAGGACTGGCAGCCCGCCGGGAGGCGAAGAAAGTAGGCGCAAGTGTTGTCCTGATCGAAGGGGGACCTTACGGCACCACCTGTGCCCGCGTCGGATGCATGCCCTTCTATCATCCCGTGGTTGAAGAAGGAATTCGCACGGCCTTGCGCGATCTGGCTGCCAAACTGAAACTGGAGGAGATGCTGGAGCCCGGGTGCATGGATTGCGGACCCGGGGGCTAGCAGGCTGCATCCCGTCCCGAATGAACTCACTGATCGAAATCGTAGACATCGTACTGCCCGTCTTTCTGATCATCGGGCTCGGGTACGTTCTGGGCGCCATCGGATGGATGGGCCCGGCCGCCAGTTCGTGGCTTTCCAAGCTCGTGTTCTACGTCGCCGGCCCTGTCCTTCTCTTCAGGAGCGCCGCCCTGACACCGCTCTCGAAGGCCCTCGATCTCGCGGCAATGGGCTCGATCGCGGTCGTGACGGTGCTGACGGCATGCGCCGTCTACCTGGCATGCCTCCGTTCCGCTCCGTCGAGGCGCGGGGTGCTTGCCCAGGGAGCGATGCGGAGCAACATGGTGTTCGTAGGGCTCCCGGTCATCGACAACGCCTTCGGGCCGAGTGTTCTCGGGCCTGCTGCCGTCCTGGTCGGCTTCATGGTCCCGGTCTACAACCTCCTGGCCGTGCTCGTTCTCGCCCTGCCCCACCATGCAGGGAACCCGGGCGACCGGGGCCTCTGGAAAAAGGCGACACTGGATGTCCTCAGGAACCCGCTCATCCTCGGCAGCATGTCCGGCGTCCTGTTCTCAGCCCTGAACCTGCCCATACCGACAAGCATCGACCGGTCCCTCGACCTCGTCGCCCGGATGGCCCTGCCCGCCGCCCTCCTATCGGTGGGAGCAAGCATGGACCTCGGCCGGGTCCGCACGGAGATCGTGCCGACTGCCCTGGCCTCTTTCATCAAGCTGATCGTTTACCCTGCCCTGATCTACCTGTCCCTGGGAATGTTCGGCGTCACGGGACTCGAACGGCAATTCGTTGTCCTGATCTATGCATCTCCGACCGCCGTCGTCAGCGCCATCATGGCCCAGGAGATGAAGGGGGACGAGCAGCTCGCCGCTTCGATCGTGATCGGCACGACGGTCGCCTCCCTTTTCACCCTCTCGGCATGGATCGCGCTGTTCAGACTTGCGGGATAAGAGCAGGGGCCAGGCCTTGCTTCCACGCTTTCCATCCATCGTCTCAAGTGAGGAAGATCTTCGATTGACACGCCCGCCCATTCGTGAGCCCTTACACCGGGGGAGTTCGAAGCTTCTTCGCCGCGGGCTTGAAGGCCAAGGCGGGGCATTCGATAACCCGGCGGGCCGATTCGTTCATGAAGCAGCCGGCCATCAATCCTGAAACCATGACAAAGCCGAAAACAGCCGCCATCAAGGTTTCCCCGAAAAGCAGAGAGGTCGTGACTGCCAGGCTCATGATGATGATCTTTTTCATATTGTTTGCTCCCTTCTGAGACGCCCTGTGTTTTCCTCGAGTTGAAATCCCCTGACCGTTTGGCAGGGAGAATTTGCAAGGGGAGTGCCATTGCCTTGAGACTCGATTTCTTCGGCCCGGAGACCGAGAAATTACAATTTATAATCAATAAGTTAAACAGCCAGGCGACCCTGCAGGAACGCTTCTCTTTCGTTCTGCCTGGTCCTTGTTGACCGTATCAAATTGAGGAGATTTCTCTTTTTGAGAAAAAGGAAGAGCGAACGGGGCCCATAACACATCGTCTGTCGAATGCTCTTGCGGTGCGGTCCTGGAAGGAAGAGGTGTGCAGGATGGTGGATGCGTGGGGGCAGGGTTAGTCCCATTCGGGGAGCTTCTTTTCCCAGATCTCCCGATACCTTCTCAGCAGGTAATCAACCGATTTGTTTCCCAGGGTGTAGCTCTTCACTGCCGCCAGGACGCGCAGCTTGACCTCCGTGGGCGAACGTCTGTCGATGGCAACGGTCCAGTCAGGGGCTCCCGTCAGGATCTGGAACTCAAGTTCTTCCAGGTTCTCGAGCTCATCCAGGAGTTCCTTCTCAGCGTCAGAGATCGTCCTGTCCGGGGGATCCTTCTTGATCAGCCTGAGATGCGTTCGTTTTCTGCCCCGTTCCATGTCGTCCCACCTTGTCTGAGGTTGACCCAGAGTAGAAGGCCTCCTCTAGATGCTCGATGAGAGGTTGATTCTTCTTCACGGATCCATAAAGATGTACACCCACCGTGAAGATGGGCAGGCTTCTTACTTCATGGGAGGATTATAGCCAAGTGTCCAGCCTTTTTCCAGGGGAATCCACCCGACGAAAAACCCGGCATCGATGAGGTCAACAAAGATGGAAGACCTGCAAACCCTGTTTTCCCCGAGGTCTGTCGCCCTGGTCGGAATCCCCCGGGGTTTCAAGACAGGCACGCTGTTCTTGATGGGGCTCAAGGATCAGGGCTTCTCCGGACCGATCTATCCCGTGAACCCCAATGCCACGGAGATCGACGGTCTTCGATCCTACCCTTGTCTCGCCGACCTGCCGGACCCGGTCGATATGGTGATCGTGATGGTGCCCCGGGCGCAGGTGATGGCGGTTCTGGAGGATTGCGCAAGAAAGAACGTGAAGATCGTGATCCTCTATACCTCGGGATACGGGGAAAGCGGAGAACGGGAGGGCCTGGAGGAACAGGAACGCATAAGGGAGATGGCGAGGAAGGGAGGTTTTCGCATCCTGGGTC